>CAZPJF010000543.1:0-2099 GCA_964586095.1 uncultured Gemmatimonas sp.
GTGGTCGGCTCGTCGAGGATGTAGAGCGTGCGGCCGGTGTCGCGCTTGCTGAGCTCGGTGGCGAGCTTCACGCGCTGGGCCTCGCCGCCGCTGAGCGTCGTCGCGCTCTGGCCGAGGTGGATGTAGCCGAGCCCGACGTCCATCAGCGTCTGGAGCTTGCCGTGGATGCGCGGCTGGTGCTCGAAGACCCCGAGCGCGTCGTCCACCGTGAGGTCGAGCACCTCGGTGATGCTCATGCCGCGGAACTTCACGTCGAGCGTCTCGCGGTTGTAGCGCTTGCCGCGGCACTGTTCGCAGGTGACGTACACGTCGGGGAGGAAGTGCATCTCGATCTTCACGAGGCCGTCGCCCTGGCAGGCCTCGCAGCGGCCGCCCTTCACGTTGAACGAGAAGCGGCCGGGGCCGTAGCCGCGCAGCTTCGCCTCCGGCATCTCGGCGAAGAGCTCGCGGATGGGCGTGAAGAGCCCGGTGTAGGTCGCCGGGTTCGAGCGGGGCGTGCGGCCGATCGGCGTCTGGTCGATGTCGATCACCTTGTCGAGGTGCTCGAGGCCGGAGATCCGGTCGTGCGCGCCGGGGACCACCCGCGCGCGGAAGAAGTGCCGCGAGAGCGACTTCTGCAGGATGTCCTCGACGAGCGTGCTCTTGCCCGACCCGGACACGCCGGTGACCGCGACGAAGAGCCCGAGCGGGAACTCGGCGTCCACCTGCCGCAGATTGTGCTCGCGCGCGCCCTCGATCCGCAGGACGCGCTTCGGGTCGCGCGGCCGGCGCGCGCCGCGCATCGGGATGCTGCGCGCGCCGGTGAGGTACTGGCCCGTGATGCTCCGCGGCACGCGCTTCACGTGCTCCACCGTGCCCTCGGCGATCACCTCGCCCCCGTGCTTGCCCGCCCCGGGCCCGAGGTCGATCAGGTGGTCGGCCTCGAGGATCGTCTCCTCGTCGTGCTCGACGACGAGCACCGTGTTGCCGAGGTCGCGGAGCCGCTTGAGCGTGTCGAGGAGCCGCGCGTTGTCGCGCTGATGGAGACCGATGCTCGGCTCGTCGAGGATGTAGAGCACGCCGACGAGGCGCGAGCCGATCTGCGTCGCAAGGCGGATGCGCTGGGCCTCGCCGCCCGACAGCGACTCGGCCGACCGGTCGAGCGTGAGGTAGTCGAGCCCCACGTCGACGAGGAACCGCAGCCGCTCGCGCACCTCCTTCAGGATCGGACCGGCGATCCCCTCGTCGAGCCCCGGCCGGCCGTCCCCGCGCAGCGGGATGCTCTCGGCGAACGCGTACGCCTCGGCCGCGGAGGACTCCGTGAACTCGCCGATGTTGCGCCCGTGGATGGTCACGGCGAGCGACTCCTTCTTGAGCCGTCGTCCGTGGCAGTCCGGGCACTCGGCGATCACCATGAACTGGTCGAGTTCCTGGCGGATCGCGTCGGAGGTGGTCTCGGTGTAGCGACGCTGGACGTTCGCCAGGATCCCCTCCCAGCGCGCCTCGTCCTCGCCCTTCTTCCTCGCGCTGCCGAACAGGAGCTCGAACTTCACGCGGTCGGGGAGCTTGCCCCAGGGCGTGTTGAGCTCGAACCGGAGCTGCTTGGCGAGGCCGGGGAGGATCACGCGGCGCAGGTAGCCGTCCGGCTCGCCCCACGGGAGCACGACGCCCTCGAGGATGGAGATGGACGGGTCGCCGAGGATGAGATCGGGGCTCGCGGTGCGCTTGGTGCCGAGGCCCGAGCAGGTGGGGCAGGCGCCGAACGGCGAGTTGAACGAGAAGTGGCGCGGCTCGAGCTCCGGCATCGAGATGCCGCAGTCGGGGCAGCCGTACTTCTCGCTGAAGACCTGCGTGGCCGGCTTGGCGCCATCGTGCCGCACGACCTCCACGAGGCCCTCGGCGAGCCGCAGGGCCGTCTCGATCGAGTCGGTCAGCCGCCCGCGGTCCTCCTTCTTCACGACGAGCCGGTCGACCACCACGGAGACGTCGTGGTTGAGCTTGCGGTTGAGCTTGGGCGGTTCGGCGAGGTCGATGAGCGCGCCATCGACGACCGCACGCACGAAGCCCTGCTTGCGCGCGTCCTCGAAGAGGTCGCGGAACTCGCCCTTCCGGCCGCGCAC
>CAZPJF010000544.1:0-2081 GCA_964586095.1 uncultured Gemmatimonas sp.
AAGAACTGCGGGCAGTTGGGGAGCACCACCGCGACACGGTCGCCGGCCCGCACGCCCATCGCCGCGAGCGCGCCGGCGAAGGCGTCCCCTGCGTCGGCGAGCTCGCGCCAGCTGACCGCGCGCCCCTGGAAGAGCAGCGCGGGGGCCGAGGGACGCTGGGCGAGGGCATCGTCCAGGTAGTCCAGCAGCGTCCGGTCGGGGTAGGGCGCAAGCGTGGCCGGCACGCCGCGGTCGTACTGCGAGGTCCAGGGATGGGCGTTCATGGGCGGGTCGAGGTACATTCCGAATATGCACACCTCAGCCCGCAACGACAGTCCGTCCCGCCTGGGACCGGCGCGCCTCCTCGGCGCCATCGCCCTCCTCGCCCCCGCCGCCCTTGGCGCGCAGGGGTCCGCGCTCCTCCTCGACGACCCGGCGGTGAAGCGCGCGATGGATGCGATGCAGCCGCTGCAAGCGTGGACGCTCGACCAGCAGGCGAGCATCTGCGAGATCCCGGCCCCGCCGTTCAAGGAAGCGCAGCGCGCCGAGGAGTTCCGGCGCCGCCTCGTGAGCTTCGGCTACGCCAACACGCGCATCGACGCCGAGGGGAACGTGATCGCCGAGCTCGGCAAGGGCGATGGCCCCACCGTGCTCATCGCGGGCCACCTCGACACGGTCTTCCCCGAGGGGACCGACGTGCGGACGACGCGCACGAGCGACCGCGTGGTCGGCCCTGGCATCGGCGACGACTGCCGCGGCCTCGCCGTGGTGCTCACGCTGGCGCGCGTGCTCAAGGAGCAGAAGGTCGAGCCGAAGGGCCGCCTGCTGCTGGTCGGCAACGTCGGCGAGGAGGGGCCGGGCAACCTGCGCGGCGTGCGGCACCTGTTCACCAAGGAGTTCGCCGGCAAGGTGGACTACTTCATCTCGGTGGACGGCGCGGGCGGCGGCGCGATCACCTCGCGCGCGGTGGGCAGCCATCGCTACACCGTCTCGTTCGAGGGGCCGGGCGGGCACAGCTACGGCGCGTTCGGCATGGCCAACCCGATGCACGCCATGGGGCGCGCGATCGCGAAGATCGGCGACATCCAGGTGCCGTCGCGCCCGCGCACGACCTTCAACGTTGGTATCGTGCGCGGCGGCACGAGCGTGAACACCATCACGCCGCTCGCGCAGATGGACGTGGACATGCGCTCCGAGAGCGCCGAGGAGCTCGCGAAGGTCGATGCGCTCGTGCGCCGCGCGGTGGACGAGGCGGTCGCGGAGGAGAAGGCGCGCTGGCCCAACTCGCGCGCCGGCATCACGGTGAAGTACGACACCATCGGCATCCGCCCCACCGGCGCGCAGTCGGACGACACGCCGCTCGTGCAGACCGCGTGGAAGGCGGTGCAGGCGATCGGCTGGATCCCGGCCACGACCGCGTCGAGCACCGACGCGAACCTGCCGATCTCGCTCGGCATCCCTGCCATCACGATCAACGGCGGCGGCCGCAGCTTCGGCGCGCACGGCACCGAGGAGTACTACCAGGAGACGCCGGACTCGTACAAGGGACCGCAGCTCGCGCTGCTCATCGTCACGGCCCTCACGGGCGTGGCGCGCTAACGGAGATGCCGATGGACCGTCGTTCGTTCGTCCGCACCGCGTTCGGCGTGGGTGCCGTCGCCTTGGTCGCGCCGCGCCTCGGGGCGCAGCAGGCGAAGGCGCAGCAGAAGGCCGCGCTCCCCGTGATGACCGTGTACAAGAGCGCGTCCTGCGGCTGCTGCCACCTGTGGGTGGAGCACGCGCAGGCCAATGGCTTCACGGTGAAGACCATCGACACCGAGGCGCTCCCGAGCGTGAAGGCCGAGCTCGGCGTCCCGGCGCGGCTGCAGTCGTGCCACACGGTGGTCGTGGGCAACTACCTCGTCGAGGGCCACGTTCCCGCCGCCGACGTGAAGCGGATGCTGGCCGAGAAGCCCGCGATCCGCGGCATCGCGGTCCCCGGCATGCCGATCGGCTCGCCGGGCATGGAGCAGGGACCGCCGAGCGGCTACCAGCGCTACGACGTGATCGCGTTCACGGCGCAGGGCAAGACGTCGGTCTTCGCGAAGCACTGAGCGCCGTTC
>CAZPJF010000545.1:0-2070 GCA_964586095.1 uncultured Gemmatimonas sp.
CCCGAGGCGCACGAGCGCCTCGGGCGAGCCGAAGCGCGCGAGGCGTGCCTGGCGGCGCCGGAACCCGGCGAGCACGGCGGCGGCGGCGAACGCCGCGGCCGCGAGGGCGGCGGCGAGCGCCCACGGGAGGTCGAAGAACCGCATCATGGGAGCGCCCCGCGCCGCCAGAGCAGGAGCAGCTCGAGCAGCACCGCGAGGGCGGCGAGGCCCAGCGGCCACCGATAGAGCTCCGTGAACCGCACGAACCGCAGGGACCGGATCGGCGCGCGCTCGAGCTGGTCGATCTGCTCGTAGATCCGCTTGAGCGCCTGCGCATCGCGCGCGCGGAAGTACCGCCCACCCGTCTGCCGCGCGATGTCCTCGAGCAGCGCCTCGTCGATCCGCACCGGCCGGTTCTCGTAGCGGAGGCCGAACACCCCGCGCCCGACGGGGACCGGCGCCACGCCCTCGGTCCCCACGCCGATCGTGTACACGCGCACGCCGAGGGCGGCGGCCGCCTGCGCCGCGGTCCGCGGGTCGATAGTGCCGCGGTTGTTCTCGCCATCGGTGAGCAGCACCACCACGCGCGAACGGCCCGCGGCGTCGCGCAGGCGGTTGGTCGCGGTGATCAGTCCCGTGCCGATGGCGGTGCCATCCTCGAGCTGCCCGGGCTGCAGGTTGTCCACCGCGGCGATCAGCACGGGATAGTCGAGCGTGAGCGGCACCTGCGTGAGCGCCTCGCCGGCGAAGGCGACGACCCCCACCTGATCCTGCGACCGCCCGAGGATGAACTCCTTGATCGTCTGCTTCGCCACCGCGAGGCGGTTGTCGGGCTGGAAGTCCTCGGCGAGCATCGACGTCGACACGTCGAGGGCGAGGATGATGCTGATGCCGTCCCCGCGGATCGTCTCCGCGCGCGCGCCGGCGCGCGGACGCGCCAACGCCGCGCCGAGGCCCACCAGCGCGACGAGCCGGAGTCCCAGCGCCACCCGGGCCGCCCAGCGCCCGCGCCGCGGACCCTTCGCGAGGAGCGCGGCCCGCGCATGCAGCAGCGCCGGCGGGCGGCGACGCCGGCGCCACACCAGCCAGAGCAGCACCGGCACCAGCGCGGCGAGGGCCCACGGCGTCGCGAAGTCGATCGTCCGCCAGTTCACAGCGGCCTCCGCCGCACCTTGGTGCGCGCCGCGGTCCGTGCGCGCAGCGCCGTCTCCACCTCGCGCACGATCGCCGTCGCCTCCTCGGCGATCCCGCGCGCGTCCTCCGTGCTCACGCGCGCGCGCGCGAAGGCGATCGGTTCCGTGCGCAGCAGCAGGTCCGCCACGCGCTGGGGGAGGATCGGGAACTCGGATCCGACGAGCGCGTCGGCGACCTCGCGTGCCGTGCGCGATGCCCCGGCCTGCGGGAAGCGCGCGGCGAGGTAGCGGCGCATGACCTCCACGTGCGCGAGCGCGAAGCGGCCCGGCTCCCCGGCCTCGAGCAGGCCGAGGCGTCCCGCGTGCGCGAACGCGTCGGCGGCGAGGTCCGCGGCGTCGGGACCGCGCGCGAGGACCCGGGCGCGCCGCTCGCGCCACGCGCGCCAGAGGACCCACGCGATGCCCGCGAGCACCGCGAGGCCGAGGTAGAGCCGCCACCAGCCGCCGGGGATGGTGATCAGGTCGCGCGCCGCGCGGGGGACCCGCTGCGCCGTGTCCCGCGGAAGCACCGACCGGATGCGGAGCGGCGGCAACGCCACCGGATAGCGCGTCTCGGCGCCGCCGCGCGCCACCACGATGTCGCCGAAGCGCACCGTGCGCTGGCCGGTGTCCCACGCGATCAGGCGATAGACGGCGGTGCGGTCGAGGATCGACGCCGTCGATGCATCGCGGAGGAGGCGCGGGTCGAGCGGCTCCACGACCTCGCTCGAGTCGGGGAGCACCGGGAACCGCACGTCGCTGCCGACCGGCGCGCGCACGCGCAACTCGATCGTGATGGGCTCGCCGACGCCCACCACCTCCGGCGCGATGCGCGCGGTGACCTGCGCGCCGCCGGGCCGGGCCTGCGCCGGCGCCTGCGCCGCGCCCGGCGCCTGCGCGAGCAGCGCGGCGGCGAGCC
>CAZPJF010000546.1:0-2067 GCA_964586095.1 uncultured Gemmatimonas sp.
CCATAGACGGGTACGCCCCCCTCCCGCATGCCTCGCGCCATGACTCGCGTCGTCCCGACCTTCGCGGCCGCCCTCCTCGTGCTGGCCGCCTGTGCACCCGCCCGCCCCGTGAACACGGCGCCGGCGTTCGAGCCCGGCCTCGACGGCGCGCGCCGGCGCGCCGCCGCCGACAGCCTCCGCTATCCGTACACGAAGGCCGACATCGACTTCATGTCGGGCATGATCCACCACCACGCGCAGGCGATCCTGATCTCCCGGTGGGCGCCCTCGCACGGGGCCTCGCCCGCGGTGCAGCGCCTCACGGCGCGCATCATCAACGCGCAGAACGACGAGATCGCCCTCATGCAGGCCTGGCTGGAGGAGCGGAACCAGCCGGTGCCGCGGGTGGACGCCAACGGCACGGTGACCATCCCGGGCGCCGAGCACGGCGGCCACGGGGGGCATGGCGGGCACGGCACGATGATGCCGGGGATGCTGAGCCAGCCGCAGCTCGACTCGCTCGACGCCGCGCGCGGCCCGCAGTTCGACCACCTGTTCCTCACCTACATGATCCAGCACCACAAGGGTGCGGTCACCATGGTGAAGGAGCTCTTCTCGCACCACGGCGCCGGCCAGAACGAGCTGATCTTCAAGTTCGCCGCCGACGTCGAAGTCGACCAGACGACCGAGATCCGTCGCATGCAGCAGATGCTGCTCGAACTCGACGCGGGGCCCGGCGGGGCCTGAGCCCCGCCCCCGCATCGTCCGTCGTTCCCCGTCCCACCTCACCACTCGAGGAGTCGTTGATGTCCTTCGTTCGTGCGCGCCGGTCCGGCGCCCCCTTCCTCTCCGCGCGCGTCGCGGCGGCGGCCGCACTCGTGGTCACGGCCGCGTGCTCCGGCACCACCCCGCCGGAGACGGCTCCCGCGCCGGCGAACCCCAACTCGCTCGAGGCCCGCATGGCCGACCAGCGCGTGGGGCTCTCGGCCGGCCTCTTCAACGCCGCCGAGGCGATCAGCAACCTCAAGGTCGTCGCCAAGGTCGCGTCGCCGCCGGGCTTCCTCGGCGCGACGAACTCCGACCTCGCGTTCACCGGCAACTACGTCATCCAGGGCAACTACACCGGCCCGGTGATCTGGGACATCGCCGACCCGGCGAACCCGAAGCTCGTCGCGGCCTTCCCCTGCCCGGCCTCGCAGAACGACGTCTCGGTCTACCGCAACCTGATGTTCATGTCGGCCGAGGCGAACAACGGGCGCATCGACTGCGCCACGGGCGGCGTGCCGGACACGGTGAGCGCGCAGCGCATGCGCGGCGTCCGCGTGTTCGACATCTCCGACATCCGGAACCCGAAGCTGGTCGCGAACGTGCAGACCTGCCGCGGCTCGCACACCCACACGGTGCTGGAGCATCCGTCGGACAAGGAGAACGTCTACATCTACGTCTCCGGCTCGGCCGGCATCCGGTCGCCGAACGAGCTCCCGGGCTGCGTGCGCGAGACGCCGGACCAGAACCCCAACTCCTCGCTGCTCCGCATCGAGATCATCAAGGTCCCGCTCAACAACCCGGCCGCGGCCGCGGTGGTGAACCGGGCGAACATCTTCTCCGGCCTCACGCGCGTGCAGAGCCATGGCCTCTCCGAGGCGGAGAAGGCCGACGTCGCGGCCGCGGTCGCGCGGGCGCGGCAGACCGGGGGCTTCATCGCCACGAACCCGAACACCGGCGTGGAGATGGTGCTCGGCGGCTTCTTCGTGCGCGCGGCGCTCGACAGCCTTGTGAAGGAGCGCGGCGGCACGGGCGCGCCGACCGCCGCCGACTCGGCGGCGCTCCGCGCCAACCTGCAGACCATCGTGAACCGCACCATGACGCAGCCGGTCGTCGCCGGCATGCCGATCCAGCCGTCGCGGCAGTGCCATGACATCACGGTCTATCCCGCGCTCGGCCTGGCCGGCGGCGCCTGCGAGGGCCACGGCCTCCTGCTCGACATCTCGGACCCGGTGAACCCGGTGCGCCTCGACGCGGTCGCCGACTCGAACTTCGCCTACTGGCACTCGGCGACGTTCAACAACGACGGCACCAAGATCCTCT
>CAZPJF010000547.1:0-2056 GCA_964586095.1 uncultured Gemmatimonas sp.
AGCGCGAGCGAACGGCCCGCCGGCCATCGCCCTTGGCAGGATCGGGGCGAGCGCGGCGAGCGCGAGGGACGGACCGGCCGAGGGCGTCGCGGCCGGCGGCAGCGCGGGCGCGGGCGCGACCGCGGCGATCGTGGGGAGCGCCCCGATCGCGCGGAACGGCCGGAGCGCGGCGACTTCGCGCCCGGGGGCGGACCGCCGGTCATCCTCGTCGTCGACGGCGAGACGACCGGTTGGTTCGATCCGGCGCGCGAGGCGGGCTTCATCCGCCGCCCCGAGTACAGTTACCTGAACGAACCGGGCGATGCGTGGGTCCCCCCGCACCTGGTCCGGCAGTTCGGCCTCCGCCGCGGCGATGCGATCCACGCGCGCACCGGCCGCGACCACCGGGGCCGCCTCTCGGTCGCCGAAATCGTGACGATCAACGGGGCAGAGCCGGTGGAAGGGTTGCGCCGCCCCGACTTCCAGTCGCTCATCGCGAGCTACCCCGACCGGCGCCTCACGCTCGAGACCGGCCGCCCCGCCAAGGGCGGCCCGGAACTCACCCGCCGCGCGATCGACCTGATCGCCCCCATCGGCTTCGGCCAGCGCGCGCTCATCGTCGCGCCGGCACGCGCCGGCAAGACGATGCTCATGCAGGCGATCACCGAGGGGATCGCCATCAACCACCCGACCGCGCACCTCCTCATCCTCCTCGTGGACGAGCGTCCCGAGGAGGTGAGCGAGGCGATCTCGTGGGGGGTCGGCGAGGTGGTGGCCTCGAGCTTCGACCAGCCGGCCAAGCGGCACGTCGAGGTGGTGGAGATGGTGATCGAGCGCTCGCGCCGGCTGGTGGAGCAGGGACAGGACGTCATCATCGTGCTCGACTCGCTCACGCGCATGGCGCGCGCCTTCAACACCGCCGAGCGCGGCACCGGCCGCACGCTCTCCGGCGGCCTCGACACCTCGGCGATGGCGCGCCCCAAGGCCTTCTTCGGCTCGGCGCGCAACATCCTGCCGCAGCACGGCGGCGGCTCGCTGACGATCATCGCCACGGCGCTGGTCGAGACGGGCTCGCGCATGGACGACGTGATCTTCGAGGAGTTCAAGGGCACGGGCAACTGCGAGATCAAGCTCGACCGCTCGCTCGCGGAGAAGCGGATCTTCCCGGCGTTCGACATCGCGTCAAGCGGCACGCGCCGCGAGGAGAAGCTCTACAAGGCGGAGCAGATCGACGCGATCTACACGCTGCGCCGCGGGCTCCAGCAGATGCCGCCGCAGGCGGCGATGGAGTGGCTGATCAAGCGGATCGCGGGGACCACCTCGAACGACGCGTTGCTCGCGGGACTCTGATGCCAGCGGGGAGACGTGGGACGTGAGAGGCGGGAGGGGGCCTGGTGCCTCGTCCCGCCTCTCACATCTCCCATCTCACGCCTCGCCTCTGGGGAACGAGCAGCACGTCCTGGATCCCCTCCCGCACCTCCTCGAGCACAACGAACGCCCCACCGCGCGGGTCCCAGCGGCGCATCGCGTAGCCGTTTCGCCCGGCCCACGCGGCCACGTCGCGAAACGTCGCGCCGAAGGTCGAGAGCCAGTACGCCTCGAACTCACCGAAGATCAGCGGCCGCGTGCGCGCGACGAACCGCTCGGCGCCACGCAGCATCAGCAGCTCGGCCCCCTCGATGTCGAGCTTCATCAGGTCGCAGCGCGTGACGGCGTGGTCGGCCGCCCAATCGTCGAGGCGCACCACGGGCACCGTCAGGTGGCTCGGTCCCGCGCCCGTCACCAGGGCCGCCGTGCCGCTGCCGGCGCCCGTCTCCTCGCTCTTCAGCCACATCCCGATCTCGCCGGGCTGCTCGCCGAGCGCGACGGGAGCGACCTCGACGTGCCCCTGCACGCCGTTGGCGGCGATCGCCCACTCGAGGCGCGCGCGGTTGGCCGGCACGGGCTCGAACGCCACCACGCGCCCGCCACGCGGCCCCACGCGGCGCGCGAGCGGCACGGTCCACCAGCCGACGTTGGCGCCGACGTCGAGCACGACGGCGTCGGGACGCACCATCGCCAGCAACGCGTCGCGCAC
>CAZPJF010000548.1:0-2047 GCA_964586095.1 uncultured Gemmatimonas sp.
GTGCAGAGGATGCAGCGGTTGGTGACGTAGAGGACGTCGCCGCCGAAGTCCTCGACCGGGTTGAAGCGCTTGGGCTCGCGGTAGCGCGAGTCGGCGCGCCCTTCCTGGAAGGTGTAGTCCTGCAGCTCGCACTCGCCCGCCTGGTCGCAGATCGGGCAGTCGAGCGGGTGGTTGATGAGGAGCAGCTCGAGCACGCCCTTGCGGGCCTCGAGCGCCTTCTCGGAGTAGACGTGCACCACCTGCCCCTCGCCGACGGCCGTCGCGCACGACGGGGCGAGCTTGGGCATCTTCTCGACCTCCACGAGGCACATGCGGCAGACGCCGGCCACGGGGAGCCCGGGGTGGTAGCAGTAGTGCGGCACGAGCACGCCCGCGTGCTTCGCCGCCTCGAGGATGGTCGTCCCCTCGGGGACGGAGACCGCCCGCCCCTCGATCGTGAGGTTCACCACCTTTCCTCCTTCATCCTTCCCCATTCATCGGCCCCCAGGCGCACCCGCGCCCGCCATCGCCACCGTGCTCGACCGGCGCCCCTTGATGAGCGCTTCGAACTCGCCGCGGAACTTGGTGATCCCGCTCGTGACCGGCGCCCCGCACGAGTCGGAGAGCACGCAGATCGTCTTGCCGGTCATCGACTCCGAGAGCTCGAAGATCGTGTCGAGGTCCTCGAACGTGCCCTGCCCCGCGACGATCCGCTCGAGGATCTTGGTCATCCAGGCGGTGCCCTCGCGGCACTGCGTGCACTGGGCGCAGCTCTCGTGCGCGTAGAAGCGCGCGAGGCGCGCGAGCTGCTTCGGCATCGACTGCGCGTCGTCGAAGATGATCACGCCGCCCGAGCCGAGCATCGTGCCCACCTCGAGGAAGCCCTCGTAGTCCATCTTCACCTGCTCGGCTTCCTCGATCGTGATCACCGGCACCGACGAGCCGCCGGGGATGATCGCCTTGAACTTGCGGCCGGCCGGCGGCCCGCCGCACAGGTCGTAGAGGAACTCCTTGAAGGAGAAGCCCATCACGACCTCGTAGTTGCCCGGCTTGGCCACGTTGCCGCAGACCGAGAAGAGCTTGCTCCCGGCGCTCTTCGGCGACGAGAGGCACATCGCCTTGTACCACTCGGCGCCGTTGTTCAGGATGTGCGGCACCGCGGCCAGCGTCTCCACGTTGTTGATCGTGGTCGGCATGCCGAAGAGCCCGGCGACGGCGGGGAACGGCGGCTTGATGCGCGGGTTGCCGCGCTTCCCCTCGATCGAGTTCATGAGGGCCGTCTCCTCGCCGCAGATGTACGCGCCGGCGCCCTTGTGGACCCAGACCTCGATCTCCTTCCCGGTGCCCATCGCGTTCTTCCCGATGATCCCGGCCGCGCGCGCCTCGGCGAGCGCCTGCTCCATCACCCGGATCGGCTCGCTGAACTCGCCGCGGATGTAGATGAAGGCCTTCGTCGCGCCGATCGCGTACGCGCCGATCGCCACCCCCTCGATGAGGGCGTGCGGCGTCCAGCGCATGATCTCCCGGTCCTTGAACGTCCCCGGCTCCGACTCGTCGGCGTTGCAGCAGAGGTAGTGCTGCTTGCCGTCGCCGAGCTTCATGAACGACCACTTGAGCCCGGTCGGGAAGCCGGCGCCCCCGCGCCCGCGGAGGCCCGAGGCCTTCACGATCTCGGTGATCGCCTGCGGCTCCATGTGGAGGGCCTGCTGGAGCGCCTTGTAGCCACCGCGCGCCTTCCAGCCCTCGAGCGTGCGGGCTTCGGGGTCTCCGAAGTGCTTGCTCAGGACCGGGGTCTCGCGGGGGTGCGACTTGTGGGGATAGCCCATGGTGCGAATCAGGATGGGTTTGCTGGGGGATGAAGGCTCAAGGATGAATGATGAAAGGGGCCGCGCAACGCGCATCGCCGCGCCGTTCACCCTTCATCGTTCATCCTTCACCGTTCATCGAGTGCAGCGAGGATCCCGGGAACGCGCTCCGGCGTCACGGATTCCACGTAGTCCTCATTGATCTGCACCGGCGTCGCGAACCCGCACGCGCCGAGGCATTCGACCTCGATGACCGTGTACTT
>CAZPJF010000549.1:0-2042 GCA_964586095.1 uncultured Gemmatimonas sp.
CATCCGCGATTCAGTCACGTGACTGGAGTTCAGACGTGTGCTCTTCCGATCTCTCTGCGGCGTGGTGAGCCGCCTCAGCTGGCAGAAGGGGCTCGACCTCGTGCTCGAGGCGCTCCCCGCCCTCGTCGCGCAGGGCGGGCAGCTCGCGCTCCTCGGCGCCGGCGACGCCGGGCTCGAGCAGGCCTTCGCCGAGGCGACGCAGGCGCATCCCGGCCGCGTGGCCGCGGTGATGGGCTACGACGAGGCGCTCGCGCACCGCATCCAGGCCGGCAGCGACGCGATCCTCGTCCCCTCGCGGTTCGAGCCGTGCGGGCTCACGCAGCTCTGCGCGCTGCGGTACGGCGCGATCCCCGTGGTGGCGCGGACCGGCGGGCTCGCCGACACGGTCGTCGACGCGAACGAGATGGCGCTCGCCGCCAAGGCCGGGACCGGCGTCGTGTTCTCGCCGCTCACGCGCGAGGCGCTCGCTTACGCCCTCGAGCGCACGCGGGCGCTCCACGACGCCCCCGCCACCTGGCGCGCGCTGCAGCGCCGCGCCATGGCGACCGACGTGAGCTGGGCCCGGCCCGCCGAGCGGTACGCGGCGCTCTATCGCGGGCTGGCCGCCGGCTCCGCCGCCTGATGTCCCTCGCCGCGGGCGATCCCGCGCCGCTGGGCGTCACCCTCCGCGCGGACGGCGCCAACGTCGCGGTCCACTCGCGCCACGCCGCGCGCGTGGAGCTCTGCCTGTTCGATGCCGCCGGCGAGCGCGAGGTCGCGCGGCACCCGCTCCCGGCGCGCACCGGCGACGTGCACCACGGCTTCGTCGCCGGCCTGCGCGCCGGCCAGCGCTACGGCCTGCGCGCCCACGGCCCGTGGGCCCCCGGCGAGGGACACCGCTTCAACCCGTGCAAGCTGCTCGTGGACCCGTACGCGCGGGCCCTCGACCGCGGCTTCGCGCTCCACGACGCGCTCGCGGGCGAGGCGCCGGACGGCCGTCCCGACCCGCGCGACAGCGCCGCGTTCGTCCCGAAGGCGGTGATCCTCGACGACCTCGCCACGTGGGAGCGCGAGGCGACGCGCCTCGCCGGCCCGCCGCGCCGCGCCGGCATCCCGTGGGACCGCACGGTGCTCTACGAGCTGCACGTGCGCGGCTTCACCAAGCGGCATCCCGAGGTGCCGCTCCCGTTCCGCGGGACCTGCGCCGGCCTCGCGCATCCCGCGGCGCTCGAGCATCTCACGCGGCTCGGCGTCACCACCGTGGAGCTCATGCCGATCGCCGCGGCGATCGACGAGCCGCACCTCGCCCGGCACGGCCTCACCAACTACTGGGGCTACAACTCGGTCGGCTGGATGGTCCCCGACCCGCGTCTCGCGCCGGGCGGCCTCGCCGAGGTGCGCGCCTGCGTGGACGCGCTGCACGAGGCGGGGATCGAGGTGCTGCTCGACGTGGTGCTCAACCACTCCGGCGAGGGCGACCACCTCGGGCCCACGCTCTCGCTCCGCGGGCTCGACAACGCGACCTACTATCGCCTGGTGCCCGATGACCCGTCACGCTACGTGAACGACACCGGCACCGGCAACACGCTCGCGCTCGACCGCGAGCCGGTGGCCGCGCTCGCGCTCGAGACCCTCCGGCACTGGGTGCGGTGGGCCGGCGTCGACGGGTTCCGGTACGACCTCGGCACCGTCCTCGGCCGGCGCCCGGACGGCTTCGACCCGCACGCGCCCCTGCTCGAGGCCATCACCCACGATCCCCTGCTCACGGGCCGGAAGCACATCGCCGAGCCGTGGGACGTGGGGCCCGGCGGTTACCAGCTCGGCCGCTTCCCCGCCGACTGGGGGGAGTGGAACGACCGGTACCGCGACACCGTGCGCCGGTTCTGGCGCGGCGACGGCGAGCACGTGGGCGAGCTCGCGACGCGGCTCGCCGGTTCCCCCGACGTCTTCGAGACGCACCGGCGCAGCCCGAGCCGATCGGTGAACTTCGTGACCGCGCACGACGGCTTCACGCTGCGCGACCTCGTGAGCCACGAGCACAAGCACAACGCCGCCAACGGCGA
>CAZPJF010000550.1:0-2041 GCA_964586095.1 uncultured Gemmatimonas sp.
ACTCTTTCCCTACACGACGCTCTTCCAATCTTGCGCGGCTCCACGGCGAGCCCGAGCTGCGCCTGCAGGGCCGCCTTGTTGGCGGCGCGCGCCGTGAGGGCGCGCGCCGAGTAGCGCGCCGCGAGGTGCTCGTCGCGCGCCGGGTCCCAGACGTCGGTATCGATGCCGTTGAGGATCCCGGAGAGCGCGGCGCTCCGCTCGCGGAGGAGGCCGTCGAGGCCCATCCCGTCGGCGGAGCCGCGGATCTCGGCGGCGTACGTCGGCGAGACGGTGGTGATGCGGTCGGCGAGGGCGAGGCCCGCCTTGAGGAACCCGACGCCGCCGTAGTACTCCACGCCGTCCATGGTGAAGCTCCGCGGCGGGAGGCCGAGTGGAGCGAGGAGCTCGGCGGGGAACCGGCCCTGGAAGGCGAGGTTGTGCACCGTGAGGATCGTCGCGGGGCGCGGGCCCTCGCCGTAGTGCAGGTACGCGGGCAGGAGCGCCGCCTGCCAGTCGTGCGCGTGCACGACCTGCGGCGCATAGCCGCGGACGGCGCCGCGCGCGACGTCGGCGGCGGCGCGCGCGAGGGCGCCGAAGCGGAGCGCGTTGTCGGGCCAGTCGCGGCCCGCGGCGTCGAGGTACGGGTTGCCGGTGCGGCCGAAGAGGTGCGGCGCCTCGAGCAGCAGCAGGTCGAGGCCCTGGGCCCGGGCGGCGAGGAGGCGCGCCTCGCCGCCCATGAGGTCATCCCAGCGCGCGACCGTGCGCGCGTCGCCGCACGAGGCGAGCACCGTGGGGTAGCCCGGGAGGAGCGTGCGGAGGTGGATGCCGTGCGGCGCGAGCGCGGCCGGCAGCGCCCCCACGACATCGGCCAGCCCGCCCGTCTTGATGAGCGGGAAGGCCTCGGAGGCGACGGAGAGGACGTCGAGGCGGGCGGGGCTCATCGCGCGAGCGCGTCGATCATCGGCTGGGTGATGAGCACCGTGCCGCCCTCGCTGCGGCGGAAGCGGCGCGCGTCGGCCTCGGGGTCCTCGCCGACGACGAGGCCGTCGGGGATCCGCACGCCCTTGTCGACCACCACGTTGCGCAGCCGCGCGCCGCGGCCGATGTCGACGTAGGGGAGGATCACGCCGCCCTCCACCTGCGAGAACGAGTGCACCATCACGCCGGTGAAGAGGAGCGAGCGGCGGACGATGGCGCCGGACACGATGCAGCCGCCGGAGACGAGCGAGCTGATCGCCTCGCCGCGGCGCCCGTCGAGGTCGTGCACGAACTTGGCCGGCGGCGTGATCTCGCCGTAGGTCCAGATCGGCCAGTCCCGGTCGAAGAGGTCGAGGCGCGGCACCACGTCGGTGAGGTCGATGTTCGCGGTCCAGTAGGCGTCGATCGTGCCGACGTCGCGCCAGTAGGCCTCGCTCTCGGCCCGCCCGCGCACGCAGCTCTCGGTGAAGCGGTGCGCCACCGCCTTCCCGTGCTTCACCAGCCAGGGGATGATGTCCTTCCCGAAGTCGCGCGTGCTGTGGGGGTCGGCGGCGTCGCGGCGGAGCTGCTCGTTGAGGAACTCGCGCTTGAAGACGTAGATGCCCATGGAGGCGAGCGCCCAGCCCGGCTTGTCCGGCATCTCCGGGGGCTGGGCCGGCTTCTCGAAGAAGTCGAGGATGCGGCCGTCGGCGCCGACGTGCATCACGCCGAACCCGCGCGCCTCCGCGACCGGCACCTCCACGCAGGCCACGGTGACGTCGGCGCCCGCGTTCACGTGCTGCACGAGCATCCGCTCGTAGTCCATCTTGTAGACGTGGTCGCCGGCGAGGATGAGCAGGTACTCGGGGCCGTAGCCGTCGATGATGTCGATGTTCTGGAAGACGGCGTCGGCGGTGCCCATGTACCACTTGTCCTCGCTCACGCGCTGCGAGGCGGGGAGGATGTCGAAGCTCTCGTTGCGCTCGGTGCGCAGGAAGTTCCAGCCGCGCTGGAGGTGGCGGATGAGCGAGTGCGCCTTGTACTGCGTCGCGACCGCGAGGCGCCGGATGCCGGAGTTGAGCGCGTTGGAGAGCGTGAAGTCGAC
>CAZPJF010000551.1:0-2032 GCA_964586095.1 uncultured Gemmatimonas sp.
ATGATCGGCACGCGCCTCGAGACCGAGATGTACCTCGTCACCATCGGCTCCTCGCCGGCCATGAACCTGCGCAAGGCGGTGGAGCGCGCGGGGTACAAGGTGCAGGAGCTGGTGCTGGAGCCGCTCGCGAGCGCGCTCAGCGTGCTCACCGACGACGAGAAGGAGCTCGGCGTGGCGCTCGTGGAGATGGGCGCCGGGACCACCGACGTCGCGGTGTTCCACGAGGGGAAGATCCGGCACCTCGGCACGATCAACTACGGCGGGCTCAACGTCACGAGCGACCTGGTCCACGGGCTCGGCGTGACGCAGGCCGACGCCGAGCGGCTGAAGGAGCAGTACGGCGCGGCGTACGAGCCGCTCGTGCCGCACCACGAGAAGATCCGCCTCCCGAGCACGGGGGCGCAGGGGGACCGGGAGATCCCGCGGTCGCTGCTGGCGCACATCATCCACCAGCGGACGCAGGAGATCTTCGAGATGGTCCTGCGGGACATCGAGGCGGCGGGGCTGATCAAGAAGCTGAGCGCCGGCGTGGTGGTGACGGGCGGCGCCTCGCAGCAGCCGGGCACGGCGGACCTCGCGAACGAGGTCTTCGGGCTGGGCGCGCGGATCGGCGTGCCGGGCGAGTTCCTCGGCGGCCTCGCCGACTCGGTGCAGAGCGCGCGCTTCGCGACGGTGACGGGGCTCGTGCAGTACGGCGCGCACCGGGTGGCGATCGGGACGAGTGCGGGGCGGGGGAAGCGGATCTCGATGACGCCCGGTGGGCCGTCGATGGACCGGGTGGCGGCCAAGATCAAGAACTGGCTGCAGGATTTCTGGTGAGGATGGAGGGGGGAGGATGGAGGATGAATGTGAACGGCGAGGCGGAGACTGAGTCCGCATCGCCGTTCACGTTCCTCCTTGATCCTTCAGCCCTCATCTCATTGCCGCCTTCCAGCCCTCGAGCGCCGCCGCCAGCTCCTTGTGCGCCCTGGAGAACTCCCCGGCCCCGGTGATCTCCTCGACCGCGACGTCGGTCTGCCCCTCCGCCGCCAGCTTCGCCACGCGCGCGGCGTTGGCGTGGAAGCGGTCATGCAGCTCGGCCACCCGCTGGTAGTGCGGCGACTGCCGGGTGGAGGGCGCGATGGTCGGGCCCGAGAGCCACTTGGAGAAGGGGCAGTCGTGCGAGTGCAGGCCGGTCATGGGGCCATCGAGACGACCGCTGTCGACCGCGGCCTTGAGGCGCAGTTTCCAGACGGTGTGGGAGCCGATGGCCTTGTCGAGTTCGTGGAGGGCGGGCATGGGGCGGGTTGCGGTGACCGTGGCATAATGCGTCCACCGCCGTCGACCGGACCACCCCGCAGTCACCGAGTGATGCCCCCTTCCTCATCCACCCTCCATCATCCATCGGCCATCTCACAAATCTGCGAGCCCGCACAAAACCACGTCGATAACCCCTTGTCCCGCATCCGTTTCCGCCCCGCCCCCTGACTCGTCCTCCCCACGTGAAGCCGCGGACAGGGCGCGCTATATTGCCCCCACCGCATCCTGCCCGAACCGCACCCGTGGAGCCGTCCGTCCCATGAGCATCTTCGAATTCGAGGACAACACCGCCCAGCACGCCCGCATGAAGGTCGTCGGGGTCGGCGGCGGGGGCGGCAACGCGGTCAATCGCATGATCGAGGAGCACCTGGAGGGCGTGGAGTTCATCTCGGTGAACACCGACGCGCAGGCGCTGCTGAACAGCAAGAGCGACGTCAAGATCCAGATCGGCAAGAAGCTGACGCGCGGCCTCGGCGCCGGCGCCCGCCCGGAGATCGGGCGCCAGGCGATCGAGGAGAACCGCGACGAGGTGGCCCGCACGCTCGCCGGCGCGGACCTCGTCTTCGTGACCTGCGGCATGGGCGGCGGCACCGGCACCGGCGCGGCCCCCATCGTCTGCGAGCTCGCGCGCGAGGCCGGCGCCCTCACCGTCGGCATCGTCACCAAGCCGTTCCTCTTCGAGGGCCGCAAGCGCATGCGCCAGGCCGACGAGGGGATCGCCGAGATGGCCAAG
>CAZPJF010000552.1:0-2013 GCA_964586095.1 uncultured Gemmatimonas sp.
GGTATCTGTGAGATCGCCGCCGGCGAGTGGTGAGACTCTTCCGGCGGCGAGGGAAAGTTACTCAGGGGTCGCCCCCTGCACTACCGAACGACGCCTTACTCGGACGCGTCGTCCCCGTCGCTCTCGCCCGCGTCGTCCCCGCCCTCGGCGGCCGCGCCGCCCTTGAGGCGCGCGGCGATCGCTTCCGGCTTGGCCCGGCGGCGCCGCGGGCGGCGCTTCCGGCGACGGTCGTCATCGCTCTCCTTCTCGGTACCGCGCTCGGACGACCAGGTGGTCGACTCGCCCGGCTCCTCCGCCTCGGCGCGCGCCGGCGCCTCGCGGCGGGCCTCCTCGATGGTGTTCGCGATGGCCGCGGTGATCAGCTCCACCGAGCGGATCGCGTCGTCGTTGCCGGCGATCGGGACCGTGATGAGGTCCGGGTCCGAGTTGGTGTCGCAGATCGCGACGATCGGGATCCCCAGCTTGTTCGCCTCGTCCACCGCGATCCGCTCCTTCTTGGCGTCGACGATGAAGAGCAGGCCGGGGAGCCGGCCCATCGACTTGATGCCCGAGAGGTTCTTCAGGAGCTTGTCGCGCTGCCGGGTCATCATGAGCTGCTCCTTCTTCGTGTAGTTCTCGAAGGAACCGCCCGCCTCGGAGCCCGCCTCGAGCTCCTTGAGCTTCTTGATCTGCTTCTTGACCGTCGCGAAGTTCGTGAGGAGCCCGCCGAGCCAGCGCTCGGTGACGTGCATCGCGCTCGCGCGGTCGGCCTCGGCCGAGACGATCTGCGCGAGCTGCTGCTTGGTGCAGACGAAGAGGACGTTCTCGCCGCGCATGATGACCTCGCGCGCGAGCTGCTGCGCGAGCTCGATCTGCTTCAGCGTCTTCTGGAGGTCGATGATGTGGATCCCGTTGCGCTCCGCGAAGATGAAGCGGCGCATCTTGGGGTTCCACCGGCGCGTCTGGTGCCCGAAGTGGACACCGGCCTTGAGGAGCTCGTCGAGCGAGGGCTGCTGGGACATCGGATCGGTCTCTGCTGGGGTTGGTTTCGTCGCGGGTCGTCGGCACCACCCTCATCGCGCTCGGAGGCGCGACACCGAGGGATGGCTCAGGCCCGCTGTGAGATCGATGAAGGCGGAAGGATGAAAGTTGAAAGCACCGTCAGCCTTCATCCTTCCTTCCTTCATCGTGAGACTTAGCGCTTGCTGAACTGGAACCGCTTGCGGGCCTTCGGGCGGCCCGGCTTCTTGCGCTCGACCGCGCGGGCGTCGCGCGTGAGGAGCCCGAGGTCACGCAGCTTCCGCCGGTGCGTCTCGTCGATCTTCACCAGCGCGCGGGCGATGGCGAGGCGGAGCGCCCCCGCCTGGCCCGTCTGGCCGCCGCCGGTCAGGTTCGCCTGCACGTCGTAGCTGCCGAGCGTGTCGGTCGCCGTGAACGGCTGCTGGATCGCCGTCACGAGCGCCGGACGCGGGAAGTAGTCGCCCAGCGTGCGGCCGTTGAGGCTCCACTTCCCCGACCCGGGGGTCAGGAACACGCGGCACACGGCCTCCTTGCGGCGGCCGATGGTGTGGATCTGGTTCTCCGCCATTTACTTGGCCTCCGCCTTCGGGAAGGTGAGCGGCTGCGGCTGCTGCGCGGCATGCGGGTGCTTGTCGCCCGCGTACACGCGGAGCTTCAGGCGGAGCTTCTGCCGGCCCAGCGCGGTCTTCGGCAGCATGCCGTAGACCGCCTTCTCGATCACGCGCTCTGGGTGCTTGGCGAGCATCGTCGCGAAGGGCGTGTAGAGCTCGTGGCCCATGTAGCCAGTGTGACGGAAGTAGTTCTTCTGCTCGGCCTTGCGCCCGGTGACCTTCACCTTGGACGCGTTGATGACGATGACGTTGTCGCCCGTGTCCATGTGGGGCGTGAACATCGCCTTGTGCTTGCCGCGGAGGATGCGGGCGACCTCGGTGGCGAGGCGGCCCAGGACCATCCCGTCGGCATCGACCACGAACCACTTGTGCTCGATGTCGGCGGGGGTCGCCGTGTACGTCG
>CAZPJF010000553.1:0-2001 GCA_964586095.1 uncultured Gemmatimonas sp.
CTGCTCGTCATCGGCCAGCTCGCGTCGCGCGCGGCCGCGCGGTCGGCGCTCCACAGCGGCGACGTCCTGCGCACGATCGCCGAGTCGCGGCGCGCGCTCTGGCTCATCGAGAGCGGCATCCGTGCGGCGGCCCTCGAGGGCGACTCGGCGGCGCTCCGCGGCGCGCGCGTGGCCGACGGCGAGTTCCGTGCGAGCATCCGGGAGCTCGAGGCGCTCGCGGCGAACGACCCCGCGGCGCTCGCGCGCCTCGACACGCTCGAGGCGGCCGCCCTCGCGTGGGAGGAGGTCTTCGCGGCCCCGATCTTCCGCGGTGAGGTGATCAGTCGCGAGATCGCGATCCGGGGGACCGAGTCGTTCGACGAGGTCTCCCGCCAGTACGACGCGCTCGTCCGCTACGAGTCGGGCCTCCGCGAGGCGCGGGTCGACCGCTTTCAGGTCGTCGGGTGGGTCACCCTGGCGAGCCTCCTCCTCACCCTCGCCATCGTCGCCTTCCTGTTCCGCCGGCTGGCCCTCGCGCTGGAGGACGCGGCCGAGCGCGCGACCGCCCAGCGCCAGTCCCTGGAGACGCAGGCCGCCGAGATGGCGGTGCAGACGCAGGCCCTCGAGGAACAGGCGACCCAGCTCGAGGAGACGACCGCCGAGCTGGAGCACCGGATCGAGGAGCGCGACGAGACCAACCGGCGCCTCGAGGAGACCGCGGTCTTCCTCGACTCCGCCGTGGAGAGCGCGCCGCTCGGCATCGCGTTCTTCGGGCGCGACCTGCACGTGCTGCGCGTGAACCCCGCGCTCGCGGCGCTCAGTGGCGCGCCGGCCGAGGCGCATGTCGGCCGTGCGCTGCCCGAACTCCTGCCGGAACTCGGGACGCGCATCGCGCCGCTGCTGGCGCGCGTGCTCCGGACCGGCGTGGCCGAGCCGGACGTGACGGTGGAGGCCGCCCTCCCGGCCGCGCCGGCGCATCGCCGCCGGTGGAGCGTCACCTGCTATCCCATGCGTCCGCGCGGCCGCCCCCCGGTCGGCGTCGGCGTGATGATCGTGGACCTCACGGAGCGCAACCTCCTCGAGGAGCAGCTGCGGCAGGCGCAGAAGATGGAGGCGGTCGGGCGCCTCGCCGGCGGCATCGCGCACGACTTCAACAACGTGCTCACCGTGATCCAGAGCTACGCGGAGCTCCTCGCCACCGAGCTGCCCACGGGGACCGCGCCGCGCGAGGAGGTCGACGCGATCCGCAGCGCCGCGGACCGCGCGGCCACCCTCGCGCGGCAGCTGCTGGCGTTCAGCCGGCGCGAGGTCGTCATCCCGCGCGTGCACGACGTGAACGAGGTGGTGCGCGGGATGGAGACCATCCTCCGTCGCCTGCTCCGGCAGGGGATCGAGCTCGAGATGGCCGTGCACCCCGAACCGCTCCTCGTCCGCTGCGACGCCGGCCAGCTCGAGCAGGTGCTCATGAACCTCGCGATCAACGCGGTCGATGCGATGCCGAGCGGCGGCACGCTCACCGTCCGCACGGGGGCGGCGGGGACGTTGCCGGGCCCCGACGGCCCGGTGGACGCCCCCGCGACGCTCATCAGCGTGGTCGACAGCGGCACCGGCATGACGCCGGAGGTCCAGCGGCTGCTGTTCGAGCCGTTCTTCACCACCAAGCCGGCCGGCCGCGGCACCGGGCTCGGGCTCGCGACGGCCTACGCGATCGTCCGGGGCGCCGGCGGCGTGATCCGCGTGGAGTCGACCGAGGGGGTCGGCAGCCGGTTCGACGTGGTGCTGCCGCGCCTCCCGGAGTCCGAGCGCGAGGCCGACCCGCGCCTCAGCCCCGCGCGCGGCACCGTCGTCATCGGCGGCGGCGAGACGATCCTCCTCGCCGAGGACGAGCCGGCGATCCGCGCGGCGCTCTCGCGCATGCTGCGCAGCAGCGGCTACATGGTGATCGAGGCATCCAACGGCGGCGAGGCGCTGCGCCTCGCCGCGGAGACGCCGGGCGTCATCGACCTGCTGCTGACCGACGTG
>CAZPJF010000554.1:0-2000 GCA_964586095.1 uncultured Gemmatimonas sp.
GAGGCGAAGCGCGTCTTCGCCGACGACCCGCTCAAGCTCGAGCGGCTCGCCGACTTCGAGGGCTCGGACGAGGTGATCTCGACCTACACCGACGGGCCCTTCACCGACCTCTGCCGCGGGCCCCACGTCCCCGACACGTCGTACCTCAAGCACTTCAAGCTGCTCTCGGCGGCCGGCGCGTACTGGCGCGGCGACGAGAAGCGGCAGATGCTGCAGCGCATCTACGCGACCGCCTTCTTCCGGAAGGAGGAACTCGAGGCGCGGCTCCACCAGATGGAGGAGGCGAAGAAGCGCGACCACCGCGTCCTCGGCAAGCAGCTCGACCTCTTCCAGTTCTTCCCGCACGCCCCCGGCGCCGCCTTCTGGACGCCCAAGGGCACCGCGCTCTGGAACACGCTCGAGGGGTTCGTGCGCGAGCGCCAGCGCGACGCGTTCCTCGAGATCCGGACGCCCCTCATGTACACCCGCCGGCTCTGGGAGCAGTCGGGGCACTGGGGGAAGTACAAGGAGAACATGTTCCTCGTGTGGGACAAGGAGGCGGCCGAGGCGGGCGCGGGGACGGACGAGGCGCTCGGCATGTCGCTCAAGCCGATGAACTGCCCCTCGCACCACCTCTACTTCCACGCGCACAAGCACTCGTACCGCGAGCTCCCCATGCGGTACGTGACCTTCGACCCGCTGCACCGGAACGAGCTCTCGGGCGCGCTCTCCGGCCTCACGCGCGTGCGGCAGTTCTCGCAGGACGACTGCCACGTCTACCTGCGCGAGGACCAGATCGCCGACGAGGTGAAGTTCCTCATGGACTTCATCCTCGGCTACTACGACACGTTCGGGCTCACCGCGCGGCTCAAGTTCGCCACGCGGCCCGAGCAGCGGATCGGCAGCGACCAGCTCTGGGACCGCGCCGAGGCCGCGCTGCGCGACGCGCTCGAGCGGACCGGCCGCCCGTACGAGATGAAGCCCGGCGACGGCGCCTTCTACGGTCCCAAGATCGACTTCGATGTCCTCGACTCGATCGGCCGCGCCTGGCAGCTGGGCACCATCCAGCTCGACTACAACGCGCCCGAGCGCTTCGACCTCGAGTACACGGGCGAGGACAACGCCGCGCACCGGCCGGTGGTGATCCACCGCGCCGTGAGCGGGAGCTTCGAGCGCTTCATCGCGATCCTCATCGAGCACTTCGCCGGCGCCTTCCCGGTCTGGCTCTCGCCGGAGCAGGTCCGCGTGCTGCCGATCTCGGACGAGGTGCTGGGGTATGCGCAGGAGGTGACGGCGACCCTCCGGGCCGCCGGCATCCGTGCCGCCTGCGACGACCGCAGCGACACCCTCAACTACCGGATCCGGGACGGCGAACTCATGAAGGTCCCCTACATGGCGGTGCTCGGGAAGCGCGAGGCCGAGGCGGGGCAGGTCGCGATCCGCGTCCGCGGCGCCGGCAAGAAGCAGGAGGTCGTGAGCGTCGAGGCCTTCGTCGCGCGGCTGCGCGAGGAGATCCGCACGCGCGCCCTGACGCCGTCCTCCGCCGGGGCGGAGGCGTGACCGCGCGCCGCGCCGTCATCCTCGCGCTCGCCGCCGGCGCCGCGCTCGCGCGCCCGCTCGCCGCGCAGCAGGCCGAGAAGCCGCGCCTCGACGCCGCGCGCGTCCTCGGCGAGACCGTCGTCGGCGGCTACGCCGGCATCGGCGGGTTCATCCTCGGGCGCTACGTCGCGGAGAACGCCGCCGAGCTCGGCGGCGCGCGCAACGAGACCACCCTCCGCCGCCTCGGCTACGTGGGCGGCGTCGTCGGCGGCGGGCTCGCCACCGCCGGCGTGGTCTACGCCATCGGCAACATCGGCGACCAGACGGGGGACTTCGACGCGACCTACCTCGGCACCGGCGTCGGCTTCGTCGCCGCGCTCGGGATCGCCAAGATGGTCCTCGGCCCCGAGGGACGCCCGCGCGAGGGGATGAGCACCTCCGCCAAGTGGGCGACCGCCAACATCATCGCGCTGCTCCCCGCG
>CAZPJF010000555.1:0-1996 GCA_964586095.1 uncultured Gemmatimonas sp.
GGCGACGTCGACGGGTGGCTGCGCATCGAGCAGGGGCTCGTCGATCGGATCGCGACGCGCGTCGCGCGCGAGCCGGTCGACCTCGCGTTCATCGCGCACCCCGGCGTCGACAAGCTCTCGCACCAGCGCGGGCACGACGCCCCGGCCGTGCTCGACGCGCTGCGGATCATCGACCGCACCGTGGCGCGGCTGCGCGCGGACGCCGCACGCGACGGGCGCGCACTCGACGTCATGGTCGTGAGCGACCATGGCCACGCGCCGGTGCACGCGCACGAGGACCTCGCCGGCACCGTCGCGTCGCTCGGCCATGGCGTGCTCGCGCATCCGTGGACCTTCGCCGGCGGCGACGACGTGGCGGTGATGGTCGGCGGCAACGCGATGGCGCACCTCTACGTCGAGCTCGGGCGGCGGGCTCGCGCGTGGTGGCCGGCCCTCGCGCGGCGATGGGCCCCGCTCGCGGAGGCGCTCCTCGCGCGCGACGCGGTGGACCTGCTGCTCCTGCCGCACGGCCCCGACCGGTGCGAGCTGCGGGCGCGCGCGCGCGGGCGCGCGCTCGTGGAGCGCGATCGGACGGGCGCCTTCGCCTACCGTACGCTCGACGGCGACCCGCTCGGCCTCGCGGGCGCGCTGGGGCCGTCCGGGGCGGTCGAGCGCCTCGGGGCCGACGAGGCGCACGACCTGACGCGCGACACCGCCTACCCGGACGGGATCGTGCAGGCGCTGCTCCTCGCCGGCGCGCCGCGCGCCGGCGACCTCCTCGTGTCCGCGGCGCGCGGATGGGACCTCCGGGCGCGCTGGGAGCCGGTCCCGCACCGCTCCACGCACGGCGCGCTGCTGCGCGAGCAGATGCAGGTCCCGCTCCTGACCTCGTTCCCGCTCGACGCGGCGCCGCGCCGCACGACCGAGTGCTTCGCGCTCGCGGCTAGGCGGTTGGCGCGGTGACCCGCGCGTAGAGCGCCTGCAGCCGTTCGGCGAGCGCGCGCTGCTGGTCGCGCAGCACCTGGAGCCGCGGCCGCTCGCGGCGGCGCAGGAAGAAGCGCCGCACCGACTCCCACGCCTGCTGGCGGCGCTCCCCCACCGCGAGCGCGGCGAAGGCCCAGAGCGGCTGCACGACCAGCGAGAGCAGGGCCCAGCCGAGCCCCACGACGGGCACCAGGAGCGCCGCGACGAGCAGGAACCAGGCGGCGAAGACCACGGCGCCCACGAGCACGCGGTAGGTCACCAGCGTCTCCTCCCCCTCGTGCCGCGACATGGTGCGGGCGACCCACGCCGTGGCGTGGCGTGGCACCCAGAAGACCACCGCGCCGACGAGCGACACCGGGAGCACCACCGTGAAGGGCAGGCGCGCCACCGTCCACTCGACCGCCTCGCCGATCCGCACGTCGCCCTTGAGCGCCATCGGGGTGAGCCCCATCCGGTGCAGGGCCGTCGCGTGCGACTCGAGCGCCGCCGCGACCTCGCGCCACGCCTCGTCGCCGCCGCTCCGCAGCGCCTGCAGCGCCTCGGTGGTGATCCGCAGGCGCTCGACCTCGGCCGCCGGGTCGGGGGGCCCTCCGAACTCCGCGCGCCAGACCTGCTCGGCGGCGAGCACCACCGGCTCGTCCTCCCACCGTTCGAGGTTCACCGTCACCGAGCGCATCGCCTGCTCGATGCGGCGCGTGAGCTCGCGCACCGCATGGCGGTCCTCGACGCCCTTGGCGAGCAGGTCCTGCCAGCGGAACGCCTCGGCGACCACCACGTGGGCCTCGCTGCGGAACGCATCGCGGTCGCGGAACACGAGCCCCATGGCGACGATCGCGAAGTCGTGCCCGATCAGCTGGCCCGCGCCGATCGCGATGCGCGCGGCGCCGGTCTTGAGCGGCGCCAGCTGCGAGGCCGCATGGCTGATCCCCTCGGGGAAGATCCCGACCGCGTCGCCGTTGGCGAGCACCGCGTGCACGTCGCGGAACGAGTCGAGGTTCTGCGCGAGCTTGCTCGGGTCGTCCTGCTGGCGGTA
>CAZPJF010000556.1:0-1986 GCA_964586095.1 uncultured Gemmatimonas sp.
CCTTCTGCCTTCTGCCTTCTGCCTTCTGCCTTCTGCCTTCTGCCTTCTGCCTTCTAGCTGCTGCCTTCCCAAACGCAACAAGGGGACCGGCTCATCGCCGATCCCCCTGTGGTCGAAGCTGGACCGCTTACTTCTTCTTCGCGGCCTTCTTCTTGGTCGCCTTCTTCGCGGCCTTCTTCTTCTTGGCAGCCATGGTACTATCTCCTTGAAAGGAGGGGTTCGTCCCTGCCGATCCCCCGGTGGATCGGTGGGTCATGCGGAGATCCTGCGACCTCCGCATCCTGGTCCGCGCCGGTCCGTTGGCGCGGGGTGGATCAGACAGCCTCGGAGAGGCTGGTGAAGTTGAAATCGCGAACCTTGATCGCCGGCATCACCACCGCACCACCGGCTTCCGTCCCTGCGAGCCGCTCGGCGGGACCGAGCATCTCGAGGTTGTTGAGCATGAACAGCGGCGACTCGTTGAAGCGCAGATTGCGGATCGCGCGCGAAATTCTCCCCTCTTCAATAAGGAAAGTCCCGTCGCGCGTCAAGCCCGTGTAAAGAATGGTGCGGGGATCGACTTCGCGCAAATACCACAAGCGGGTGACGAGGATGCCCCGCGCCGTGCTGCGGATCATCTCGTCGAGTGACGTCGTGCCGCCCTGCATCTTGAGCGACGTCGCCCCGCCCGTCGGGACCTTCCCCTGCTTCCGCGCCCAGAAGCGCGAATACTGCAGCTGCTTCAGGTTGCCCTGCTCCACCCACACCTGCCGCGCGATCGGGAACCCCTCGCCATCGAACGGCTGCGCGAGCAGCTGCGCATCGGCGGGATCGGAGAACAGCGTCACCCGGCTATCGACGATCTTCTCACCGACTTTGTTACCGCCGCCCTGCTTGGAGAAGGGCGAGCGCCCCTCGTCGGCGAGGCGCGCGTCGGCGTAGAACGCGATGAGCTGCGCGAGGTCGCCCACGGCCTGCGGCTCGAGGATCACGGTGTAGCGGCCGGGTTCGATCGCCTGCGGCGCGCGCGACGTGCGCGCCTTGTCGATCGCGCGCGCGCTCACGCGCTCGAAGTCGACCTGCCGCCAGTCGGGATGGTCGGCGCCCGCCCACCCGGAGCCGGTGCCGTCGGCCGTGCGCACGGTGAGCGTGTAGTTGGTGCTCGTGCTCGCGTGGTAGGCGAACATCCCCTTGTTGTTGCCGAGTGCGGTGCAGCCGGCGCCGACCACCAGGTAGCCGGCGGCCTTGATGTCCCCGGCCTTGCGCGCCGGGGCGAGCGCCGTGAGGGCGGCCTGCGCGCGTTCCGCCGCGCCGACCGACGCGGTGGCGTCGATGTACGCCGAGACGCTCGCGTAGCGCTGCGGCTCGAGCTCCGGCATCGCCTCCGGGTCGTCCGGCGCGAGCTTCGCGAGGCGCTCCGACTCCTCCACGCAGCGCCGCAGCGACGCCTCGGAGAGGTCGTTGGTGGTGACCACGGCGTGCTTGGGGCCGTACGAACTCTGTACCGCGACGCCGGCGTCGGTGACCGCGCCGGCCGTGCTCATCTGGTTGTCCGCGAACCGCACGTTGGACGTGTGGTTGGTGCCGACGGACACGTTGATCGCGTCCGCCTTGGACATCCGCACGACCTGCTCGACGATCGCCTGCGCCTCGGCGCGCGAGAGGACGGCGCCGGCGGGGACCGCCGTGAGGAGGCTCCTGGGGGCGCTCACTGGGTCCTCCCGGTGTTGATGACGTTGACCTGCCGGAAGCGCGCCGGCGGCGAGCCGTGGCTCACCGCGTTGCTCTGGGCCGGCTGCCCCTTGCCGTCGAAGAACGACCCGCCGAGCTCGTAGGTCGCCGGCCCGCCGATCGCGTCCATGGCGTTCCAGAAGTCGGGCGTGCGGATCTGGTAGGCGACGTCCTTGAGCATGCCGCCCACCTTGCCGTTGCGGATCTCGTAGAAGACCTGCCCGCCGAACTGCGCGTTGTAGCGCTGCTGGTCGATGGAGAACGAGCCGTCGCCGA
>CAZPJF010000557.1:0-1967 GCA_964586095.1 uncultured Gemmatimonas sp.
GAACTCCGTCATCCGCTTGGACGAGATGAGGTGCGCCGACTCGTAGACCGTGCTCTGCGGGTTCGTGATGTCCCACAGCCCGCCGACGTCGCCGTGCAGCTCGAAGCCCGTGAAGGGCACGCCGTGCTTCTGCAGCGTGCGGGCGGTCGCGAGGCCCATCGGTCCCGCGCCGATCACCGCGTACATGCGCTCAGCCCAGCGCCTCGCCGCCGATGAGCGCCGCCATCACGGCCTTCTGCACGTGCAGCCGGTTCTCGGCCTCGTCCCACACGCGGCTCTGCGGGCCGTCGATCACGTCCGCCGACACCTCCTCGCCGCGATGCGCGGGCAGGCAGTGCAGGAAGATCGCGTCGGGCCGGGCGCGCGCCATGAGCGCGGCGTTCACCTGGAAGTCGCGGAACGCGACCTCGCGCACCGCCTGCTCCTCCTCCTGTCCCATCGAGGCCCACACGTCGGTGGTCACGACGTCCGCACCGTCGGCGGCCTCGCGCGGGTCGCGCACGAGCACCACCCGTCCCGTCGCGGTGGCGCGCGCCAGGATCCCTCCGTCGGGGTCGTAGCCCGCCGGGCAGGCGAGCCGCAGGTGGAACCCCAGCCGGAAGGCGGCGTCGCACCAGCTGTTCGCCATGTTGTTGCCGTCCCCGATCCAGGCGATCGTGCGCCCCTCGAAGCTGCCGAGGTGCTGCCGCACCGTGAGCAGGTCGGCGAGGATCTGGCAGGGATGCTGCAGGTCGGTGAGCCCGTTGATCACCGGCACGCCGGAGTAGCGCGCGAACTCCTCCACGTCGGCGTGTGCGAAGGTGCGGATCATCATGCCGTCGACCATGCGGTCGAGCACGCGCGCGGTGTCCATCACCGCCTCGCCCCGCCCGAGCTGCACGTCCCGCGGCGTGAGGAAGAGCGGATGCGCGCCGAGCTGCCACGCGCCCACCTCGAACGACACGCGCGTGCGCGTGGAGGACTTCATGAAGAGCATCGCGAAGGCCTTCCCCTCGAGCGGGCGGCGCCGGTACTCACCGCGCCGCATCCGGTCCGCGAGCGCGAAGAGCCCGTGCAGCTCCTCGGTGGAGAAGTCGGGGATGGCCAGGAAGTCGCGCTCGCCGGACATCAGGCGTCCTCGCAGGAGGTGCGCGTCCATGTCGGCCGCGCGTCGGGGTTGGGCTGACCGGCCTCGGGAAGGCGGGCCGTGAGCGCCTGGCGGCGGATCGTGATCGCGTGCCGCGCGCCGAGCGTGGAGTCGCCGGGGACCGCGGGCGCGAAGGTGGCCGAGACGGACCAGCCGTCCCCCTGGTCCCACTCCGCCACGCGGAGCACGAAGCCCGGGCCGCGCACCTCGGCGCAGGCCGGCGGACGGCCGAGTCCCTCCTGCAGCCCGCGGCGTGCCGTGCGCCAGGCGCCCCGGGCCGAGCTGTCGGACGGCCACGCGCGCGACGCCTCGATGTGGTCGACCAGGGCGTCCTCCACGGGCCAGCTCCCGTCGGAGCCGTCGAAGCCGGGCACCGCATAGAGCACGTCGTAGGCGCCGATGGCCTCGCGCAGCCCCTCGAACGGCGCCGGCGCCGCGGCGGCGCGCAGCGCGCGCACGCCGCCCGAGCGCAGCGCCGCCACGTTCATGCCGCGCAGCTGGTCGAACGGCGCGACCCCCACCGCGAGGTCCGCCGCGTCGCGGCGCTCGCCGCAGCCCGCGAGCGCCGCGAGCAGCACGAGCGGCACGAGCCCCTGCCGGCGCCCCCTGGACCTCCCATGGTGAACCCGTCCAAGCATCCGCCGTCCCTCGCCGCTCAGAGGATGTACTTCCGGAGGTCCTCGTCATCGGCGATGGCCGCGAGCCGCGCCCGCACCGCCGCCCCGTCGACGACCTCCGGCTTCGTCCCGCGCTCGGGCAGCTCGTAGAGGAGCTCCTCGAGCAGCGTCGTCATCACCGTGTGCAGCCGCCGCGCGCCGATGTTCTCCATCCGCGCGTTCAC
>CAZPJF010000558.1:0-1963 GCA_964586095.1 uncultured Gemmatimonas sp.
ATGGTCGTTGGGGAGGTCTTTGAGCGGCCCCACCACGCGCGCGATCTCCTCCCACGCGGTGCGGTGGAACTCGCCGTCGATGTCATGGTTGTGGTCGTCGACGAAGAGCAGGCCGCCGCGCGCGCAGTACTCGCGCAGGGTGGTGCGCTCGGGCTCGGTGAAGCGCACCGGGAGGTGGCCGGTGAGGTGGACGAGCGGATACTTGAACAGGTCGCGCGAGCCGAGGGGCACGATCACGCCGGTGGGCGCGACGTCGATCCCGGTGTAGCGGGCGACCGAGTCGATGAGGTTCGCGGGAACCATCGGCGCGCTGTCCCAGTCGCCGGAATCGTACTGCGCGGTGGCCCAGGTGAAGTCGGCCATCAGCTCCCCCACGGCGTGAGGGCATCCTGCCGGACCGGCGCGCCGGTGAGCGCACGCCGGGCGCGCTGCAGCGCGGCGGTGACGTCCCCGCCGCGCCGCAGCGCCTCGGCGGCCGCGACGAGCGCCTCCTGCGCGCTCCGGTCGGCCGCGGGGAGCGAGAGCCGCAGCAGGAGCATCGAGTCGGCCGCGGCGAGCGGGTCGGCGGTGACCACGGCGAGCGTGGCGTCGAAGCGCGCGAGGCGTGCCGCGCGGTCGGCGTCGAGCGGGGCGCGGGCCTCGCGGGTGCCGGACCGCCCCCGCTCGCGGCCGGTCATGCGCACCTTGGCGAGGTCGACCACCACGCGCGGCGGGCGGCCGCGCAGGTAGATGCGCTCGGCGGCACGCGCGCGCTGCAGCGCCTCGATCGCGCGCTCCATCCACGGGATCGCCGCGCGCGGGTTCGCCGTCTCCAGCTCCGTGCTGGCACGCCACATGTGGTTGTACGCCTCGAGGAGCGGACGGTTGATCGCGACGATCGGCGTCTCGTCCCCCTCGCCCTCGAGCAGCCGCGCGGGATCCGCGTTGGCCGCGCGCTCCGCGGCGGCGAGGACGCTGTCGGGATCGAGCGGCCGCTCCGCGCCATGCTCGTGGCCGTCGCCCGCGAAGTGCGCATGCTCGCCCTGGTCCTCGCCGAGCCGCAGGAAGACGACCTCGCCCACCCGCTTGCGCAGCCGCGTCTGCTCCACGGCGAGCCGGCGTGACTCGCGCCCCACGGCCGGGGCGCCGAGGCGCGGCGCGCGGTCCCGGAGCGCGATGGTCTGCATGAGGATCATCCGCTGGGAGAGCGCGTTCTTCTCCGGCTCGGTCGGCGGGAGCGGGTCGACGCTCACGGAGTCGTACTCGTCGGCCCGTGCGATGCGCAGGGTGCGCGCCTCGGAGGCGCCGAGGCCCGGGCCGCTCACATCGTTGCGGTCGCGCGCCACGGCGCGCAGGTGCACGAGGTCGCCGGGCCCGAGGCGGAGCGTGTCGAGGCGCAGGCTCCCCTCGAGCCGCGCGGTGCGCGCACCGTCGAGCGCGCGGGCCGCGATGCGGCCGCTGCGGAAGGTGAAGGTCTCCCCCGCGCCCGAACTCACGATGTACTCGAACGCCCCGTCGGCGAGCCCGAGGTCGTCGTGCAGCTCGGCGCGCAGGGCGACCGTGCCCGTCGCCGCGCGCAGCACCGAATCCCGGGCCGGCTCGTCGAGGCGCACCGCGGGCGCCGAGTCCGCGACCGGCTCGACGACGAGGACGCGCTCGCGCGCGGGGCCACGCAGGCGCAGGCCGGTCGCGATGGGCGGCATCGTGAGCGCCAGGCGCCAGCCGTCGGCGTCCTCCACGACCCCGAGCGGCCGGGCCGCGGCCGTCGCGCCGGCGGCTGGCGCGCCGCCCGCGAGGGCCGAGCCGCCGACCGCATCGATCACCGCGGTCACGCCACTCCCGCGCCCCTCGATGACCACGCGACTCCCCTGGAGCGCCGCGACCACCGACGGGTCCTCGAGCGTCGCGGCCTGGAGTCCGCTGTACGCCGGCGGGGTCACGTGCACGACGAGCGCGGCGAGCGGGTCCGCCGCCGCGCGTGCCG
>CAZPJF010000559.1:0-1945 GCA_964586095.1 uncultured Gemmatimonas sp.
GGCTTCACGTTCAAGAACCCGAACGCCACCGGCGGCTGCGGGTGCGGTAGCAGCTTCTCGGCCTGATGCCCGTGTCGACTGACGGAGGACGCACTCCGGCCGGTCGCGCAGGTTCGCACGAGGCCCGTGGCCCCCGTGGGGGCCGCGGGCCTCGTGACGTTCCGCCGGCCGAACAGCGCGAGCGCATCCGGACGCTCGTCTTCGAGGACCACGCGGTGCTCGCCCGCGCGGTGGCCGGACGCATCGCGGCGGTCATCCGCGCGGCGAACGCCGAGGGGCGGCGCGCGGTGCTGGGGCTGGCGACCGGCTCCACACCGATCGGCGTCTATCGCGAGCTCGTCCGCATGCACCGCGAGGAGGGGCTCAGCTTCCGGCAGGTCGAGACGTTCAACCTCGACGAGTACCTGCCGATGGAGCGCGAGAGCCCGCACTCGTACCACCGGTTCATGTGGACGCACCTGTTCTCCAAGGTCGACATCCCGGCCGCGCAGGTGCACCTGCTGGACGGGGCGCTCCCGCCGGCCGACGTGGCGGCGCACTGCGCGGCGTACGAGGCCGCGATCGAGGCGGCGGGCGGGATCGACTTCCAGCTCCTCGGCATCGGCAAGACGGGGCACATCGGGTTCAATGAGCCCGGGTCGGGGGTCGACAGCCGCACGCGGCGCGTGCACCTCGACCGCATCACGCGGCGCGACGCGGCGAGCAGCTTCTTCTCCGAGCAGGCGGTGCCCCGCGAGGCGATCACGATGGGCGTCGCGACGATCCTCGCCGCCCGCGAGATCGCGATCCTCGCGACCGGGGAGCACAAGGCGGCGATCGTGCGGCGCGCCGTGGAGGGCGAGGTGGACCTCGGCGTGCCTGCGACGTTCCTCCAGCGCCATCCCGACGCGACCTTCTACTGCGATTCGGCCGCGGCCGCCGCGCTCACGCGCGTGGCGACGCCATGGCTCGTGGACGAGGTGCACTGGACGCCGGAGCTCGAGAAGCGCGCGGTGATCTGGCTCTCCGAGACCACCGGGCACGCGATCCTCAAGCTCGCCGAGGGCGACTACGCCGAGCACCGGCTCTCCGGGCTGCTCGCGCGCCATGGCGAGGCGGGGGCCGTCAACGGCCACGTGTTCCGCGCCCTCGCGGACCGGATCCGCGGCCGCGCCCTGCTGCCGCACAACGCGCGCATCCTCTGCTTCTCGCCACACCCCGACGACGACGTCATCTCGATGGGCGGCATCCTGCGCAAGCTGGTGCAGAACGGCAACCAGATGACGGTCGCGTACATGACGAGCGGCAACATCGCCGTGTTCGACCATGACGTGCGCCGGCACCTGGACCTGGTGCAGCGGATCGCGCGCGAGCGCGGCTTCGCCGACCAGCGCGTGCAGGCGTGGATCGACGAGGTCACGGCGGCGCTCGCCGCCAAGCAGCCCGGCGAGGTGGACCGTGCCGCGGTCGCCGACGTGAAGCGCATCATCCGCGAGACCGAGGCGGTCTCCGGGCTCGAGGCGATGGGCCTCGACGAGCGCCACGCGCGCTTCCTCGACCTGCCGTTCTACCACACCGGCACGATCGAGAAGAAGCCGATCGGCCCCGAGGACGTCGCGATCGTGCGGCGCCTGATCGAGGCCGAGCGGCCGCACTACATCTTCGTGGCGGGCGACCTGAGCGATCCGCACGGGACGCACCGGATGTGCAAGCAGTCGATCGACGAGGCGCTCGCGCAGCTCCACCCCGACCGCCCGCGCGGCCCGCAGACGCCGCCGCCCGAGTACCACGAGCAGACCGGTGCGCCGTGGACTCCCGAGGTCTGGCTCTACCGCGGGGCGTGGCAGGAATGGCCGGTCGCCGAGGCCACCTGGCTCGTGCCGCTCTCGCGCGAGGAACTGCGCTTCAAGATCCAGGCGATCTTCAAGCACCAGTCGCAGAAGGACTCCGCCCCCTTCCCCGGCCA
>CAZPJF010000560.1:0-1905 GCA_964586095.1 uncultured Gemmatimonas sp.
GTTCTTCTTCCTGATCGTCGCGCCGCCGCTCGAGGTGAGCAACCAGTACCTCCCCGTGCTCGGCAAGATCGCGCAGTTCTCCAAGGAGTCCGACGTCCCTGAGCGGCTGCTCGGGCTGTCGTCGCCGGAGCAGTTCATGGGGCTGCTCGAGGAGAAGGGGGTCTAGGGAGGCGGGGCGGACTCGCTCCGCCCCGCCGACGCCGCGTTGCGCGCGCCGTCGGCCCCTCAGCCCCCGGTGGCGGAGTCGGTCGCGTGCGGCGCATCGAGCCGGACACGCTCGATGGCGCCGCTCAGCTTCCAGCGCACCCGGAGGAGCTGCAGCAGGGCGGCCGCGGCGAGCCCGGCCGTGAGCCCCCACCAGAGGCCGGGCGCGCCGCCATCGAATCCGAAGGCGACCAGCGCGCCGAGCGGGATCCCCACGGCCCAGAACGAGAGGATGTGGAGGAGCATCGCGACCTTGGTGTCGCCGGCGCCGCGCAGGATCGACGTGCAGATGACCTGCGTCCCGTCGAACACCTGGAACACGGCGGCGATGGGGATGAGCGTCGCCGCCATCACGCGCGTCGGGCCGTCGGTGGTGTAGGCGTTCGCGAGCGCCGCGGGCACGAGCGCGAAGAGGATCGCCATGACCGCCATGAAGCCGACGCCCACCGCGAGCGCGGCCACCGCGTCGCGCCGGCTCTCGGCGATGTCGCCCGCCCCGACCGCGTGGCCCACCATGACCGCGGCCGCGCCGGCGACGCCGAGCGGGACCATGAAGGTCATCGACGCCAGGTTGAGCGCGATCTCGTGCCCGGCCAGCGTCGTCGTCCCCATCCACCCCGCCATCACGGTCACCAGGCCGAACGCATTCGCCTCGGCGAAGAACTGGAGGCCGATCGGCAGCCCCAGCGCGAGCATGCGCGCGAGCGGTCCCCACGCCCGGCTCTCGCGGTGCCACGGCACCAGGCGCGGGCGCAGCAGCGGCCACGCGGCCGCGAGGAGCGTGAGCGCCATCACCCAGCGCGCGAGCGCGGTCGCCTGCGCCGAACCCACCACGCCGCCGGGCGCGAAGCCGAGGTTCCCGTAGATCAGCACCCAGTTCAGCCCGACGTTGGCGAGGTTCCCCAGCAGCACGGCGATGACCACGGGGCGCAGCGCCGTGAACGCCTGCAGCACCTGCCGCATCATGTTGAAGGCGAAGAACGGGAGCATGCCCGGGATGCTCCACCAGACGTACGCGGTGGCGAGCGGCGTGACCTCGGCCGGCTGGCGGAGCCCGCGCAGCACGGGACCGGCGGCGAGGAAGGAGAGGCTCACCGCGACCGCGACGAGGACCGTGAGGAGCACCCCGCGCTGCACGCCGCGCGCGACGGCGACCTCGTCCCGCGCGCCGACGCCCTGCGCGATCACGGGATCGAGCGCCATCAGGACGCCGATGCCGATGATGGCGGTGACGTAGAAGTAGAAGTTCCCGAGCGCGCCCGCGGCGAGGGCGGCCGCGGAGACGCGACCGAGCATGATGGTGTCGACCACGCCCATCGCCTGCATGCCGACGTTGACGAGCACGATGGGCGCGGCGAGCCGCGCCATCTCGCGCAGCTCGCCGGCCGTCGGGCGGAGCTGCGCGAGCCCGCTCACGCTACTCCCACTCGATCGTCGCGGGGGGCTTGGAGCTCACGTCGTACACGACGCGGTTGATCCCCGGGACCTCGTTGATGATCCGGCCCGAGATGCGCGCCAGCACCTCGTGCGGGAACTGGTACCAGTCGGCCGTCATGCCGTCGGTGCTCGTCACGGCCCGCAGCGCGATCACGTGCTCGTACGTGCGCCCGTCCCCCATCACCCCCACCGAGCGCACCGGGAGGAACACCGCGAAGGCCTGCCAGATCTCGTTGTAGAGGCCGGCGGCGCGGATCTCCTCGA
>CAZPJF010000561.1:0-1895 GCA_964586095.1 uncultured Gemmatimonas sp.
TGATCGACGCGTAGGTCGACGGGCGGCCGATCCCGCGCTTCTCGAGCTCCTTCACCAGCGACGCCTCGGAATAGCGCGGCGGTGGCTCGGTGAAGTGCTGCGTCGGCTCGACCTTCCGCACCGGCGCGTGCTCGCCGGGCTCGATCGCCGGCAGCGCCTGCTCGTCCTCGAGCGCCTTGGAGTCCCCTTCCTCGCGCGTCTCCTTGTAGAGCGCGAGGAAGCCCTTGAACTTCACCACCGAGCCGGTGGCCCGGAACAGGTAGCGGCCGAGGTCGAAGTCCACGGTGGTGGTGTCGAACACGGCGGGCGCCATCTGCGACGCCATGAAGCGCTGCCAGATGAGCGTGTAGAGCTTCAGCTGCTCGGGCGACAGGAACTTCGCCACGCTCTCCGGCGAGCGGGACGGCTCCGTCGGCCGGATGCCCTCGTGCGCGCCCTGGGTGGCGTCGTCCTTCCCGGCGGGGAAGAGGCGCGGCGCGTCGGCGAGGAACTCCTTGCCGAAATGCGTGCCCAGGTAGGTGCGCGCCGCGGCGGCGGCCGAGTCCGCCACGCGCACGTGGTCCGTGCGCATGTAGGTGATGAGGCCCACCGAACCCTCGCTCTTCCCGAGCTCGATGCCCTCGTAGAGGTTCTGCGCGAGCCGCATGGTGCGCTTGGAGCCGAACCCGAGCTTCTTCGCCGCCTCCTGCTGCAGCGTGCTCGTCTTGAACGGCGCCTCGGGGTTCTTGCGGCGCTCGCGCTTCTTGATGTCGGTGACGTCGAAGTGCCGCCGGCCCTTCAGGTCGTCGACGATCGCGTGCGCGGCCGACGCGTTCGGGATCTCCGGCTTCGCCCCGTCGAGGTGGTGCAGCTTCGCCGTGAAGCCCTGCCCCTCGTGCTCCAGCTGCGCCGCGATCGTCCAGTACTCCTTCGGCACGAACGCGCGGATCTCGCGCTCGCGTTCCACCAGCATGCGCAGCGCCACCGTCTGCACGCGCCCCGCCGAGAGGCCCTTCTTCACCGTCTTCCAGAGCACCGGGCTCGCCTTGTAGCCCACCAGGCGGTCGAGCACGCGGCGCGCCTGCTGCGCGTCCACCTTGTCCTGGTCGATCTCGCGCGCCGTGGTCAGCGCCTTCGACACGGCGTCCTTGGTGATCTCGAAGAACAGCGCCCGCTTGATCGGGGCCGGCGTGCGCTTGATCTGCTCCTTCACGTGCCACGCGATCGCCTCGCCCTCGCGGTCAGGGTCGGTCGCGATGAAGACGGCCTTCGCCGTCTTGGCCGCGCTCTTGAGCTCGGCGACCGTCTTCTCCTTGCCGGGGATCGTCACGTACTCCGGCTCGAAGCCGTGGTCCGTGTCGATGCCGATGCTCTTCACCGGCAGGTCCCGGATGTGGCCGACCGTCGCCTTCACGGCGTAGCCGGAGCCGAGGTACTTCCCGATGGTCTTGGCCTTCGCGGGCGACTCGACGATCACCAGCGACTTGCCGGCCGCGGACCGGGCGGCCTCCTCGTCGTGCGGGAGCTCGAGTTCCGCCGCCGCGCGCTTCGCGGCCGCCTTCTTGGCCGGCGCCTTCCGGGCTGCCGGCTTGGCCGCCGTCGTCTTCTTCGCCGCCGACTTCGCGGCCTTCTTCTTCGTGGTTGCCATAAGGCTGGCTATCCTAGTCCCGAGGGTGGCCCCGTGCAAGCGCTACTATAGAAGAGGCCACCGCATCCGGCGTCATCGAATCCACGCTAACTGTATGCTGGGATTGCAGATAGAATGCCTCTCTGCGCGCGAGGATTCGTGACAGTGCCGACACCGGATCACCCCCCGCGAGCAACGGCCGGTCGGCCACGGTCCCACCCATTCGCTGCAACGCGACGGCGGGACTGACCCGAAGATAGACCGCAACGGCTCCCAGACCCAGCGTTGC
>CAZPJF010000562.1:0-1886 GCA_964586095.1 uncultured Gemmatimonas sp.
CGCGCCGGCTCGATCGCGCTGAACACCAGCGGGTTGATCGCGATCGAGACCACCGCGCCGGCGAGGATCAGGTTCTGCCCCTCGATCGGCAGGAGGCCGAGCGCGACCCCCATCCCGGCGAGGATGAACGAGAACTCGCCGATCTGCGCGAGGCTGGCCGAGACGGTGAGCGCCGTGTTGAGCGGATAGCGGAAGAGCAGCACGAGCCCGAAGGCCGCGATCGACTTGCCGATCACGATGATCCCGAGCGTGACGAGCACCTTCCCCGGCTCGCGCCAGAGGAGCGACGGGTCGAAGAGCATCCCCACCGAGACGAAGAAGAGCACGGAGAACGCGTCGCGGAACGGGAGCGACTCGTCGGCCGCGCGGTGCGAGAACTCGGACTCGCGCATGACCATGCCGGCGAAGAACGCCCCCAGCGCGAACGACACGCCGAAGAGCTTCCCCGCCGCGTAGGCGATGCCGACCGCCGCCGCCATCACCGCGAGGGTGAAGAGCTCGCGCGAGCCGGTGCGGGCCACCTGGAGCAGGATCCAGGGGAAGACGCGGCGCCCGACGCCGAGCATGAGCGCGACGAAGGCGGCCACGCTCCCGAGCGTCATGAGGATCGTGCGGGCGAGCGACCCCGAGACCGTGCCGGCGGGCGCGGTGCCGCCCATCGCCGCCGCGAGCGGCGGGAGCAGCACCAGGACGAGGACCATCGCGATATCCTCGACCACGAGCCACCCGACCGCGATCCGCCCCGAGAGCGTCTCGAGCGTGCCGCGGCTCTCGAGCGCGCGGAGCAGCACCACCGTGCTCGCCACGGAGAGCGAGAGGCCGAGGACGAGCCCCGCGCCCCAGCTCCACCCCCACGCGTGCGCCACCGCCGCGCCGAGGGCCGTCGCCACGGCGATCTGGAGCACCGCCCCGGGCACCGCGATCCGCTTCACCGACAGCAGGTCGTCGAGCGAGAGATGGAGCCCCACCCCGAACATCAGGAGCATCACGCCGATCTCGGCCAGCTGCTGCGTGAGGCCGAGGTCGCCGGTGTAGCCGGGCGTGAACGGGCCCATCAGGACGCCGGCGAGCAGGTAGCCGACGAGGGCCGGCATCCGGAGGCGCACCGCGAGGTAGCCGAGCGCGAGGGCGAGGCCGAAGGCGGCGGCGATCGTGGTGATCAGCGTGACGCTGTGGGGCACGGGCGGTCCTCGACGGGTGCGCGTGGACGGGGAGGGCCGGCTTCGCAAGGTAGCCCCGCGGACCGGGGCCGCGGGACCTCAGCGGCGCCGCGAATCGCGCCCGGCAGTGCACCCCGGTTGCGGCGCGCGTCGCTCCACGACCCGCAGGGGGAGGCGCGGTCGCGCCGGGTCGCTGCGCCGGCTCGCCGCCCCGCGCTAGATTTCGGGGTCTCCTTCCCTCCCGCATGGCCACCACCGCGACCGACACCTTCCTCGCCTCCCCGCACCTCCGCGCGCGCGACGGCGACCTGTTCAACATCGACGCCGCCCTCACCGAGGAGGAACGCGCCGTCCGGGACTCCGTCCGTGCCTTCGTGGACGAGAAGGTCCTCCCGATCATCGGCCAGTGCTACGTCGACGGCCGCTTCCCGCGCGAGCTCATCGCCGAGATGGGCGAGCACGGGTACTTCGGCGCCAACCTCCCCGAGGAGTACGGCTGCGCCGGGCTCAACAACGTCATGTACGGGCTCATCATGCAGGAGCTCGAGCGCGGCGACTCGGGCATCCGCTCGTTCGCCTCGGTGCAGGGCGCGCTGGTGATGTACCCGATCTACGCCTTCGGCTCCGAGGAGCAGAAGCGCCACTGGCTCCCGCAGATGGCCAAGGGCACCAAGATCGGCTGCTTCGGCCTCACCGAGCCCGACTACGGCTCCAACCCGGGCGGGA
>CAZPJF010000563.1:0-1883 GCA_964586095.1 uncultured Gemmatimonas sp.
CGCGTGTTCATCTCGAGGAAGTAGAAGTCGCCGTTCCGGTCGAGGAGGAACTCGCAGGTCCCCGCGTTCACGTAGCCCGCCGCCCGCGCCGCGGCGACGGCGGCCGCCCCCATGCGTCGCCGCAGCTCGGGCGAGACGGCGACGCTCGGCGCCTCCTCGATCATCTTCTGGTGGCGGCGCTGGATCGAGCACTCGCGCTCGCCGAGGGCGATGCAGTTCCCGTAGCGGTCGGCGAGCACCTGGATCTCCACGTGCCGCGGCCCCTCGATGTACTTCTCGACGTAGACGGCATCATCGCCGAACGCGTTCCGGGCCTCGCGCTGGGCGGAGGCCAGGGCCGAGGCGATCTCGCCCGGCTCGCGCACGACGCGCATCCCCTTGCCGCCCCCGCCGGCGGCGGCCTTGAGCAGCACGGGATACCCGAACCGGCGGGCGATCTCCGCGGCCTCCGCGGCGTCGCGCAGCGGATCGGTGGTGCCGGGCACGACCGGCGTGCCGGCGGCGATGGCGAGGGTGCGGGCCGCGGTCTTGGAGCCCATCGCGGCGATCGCCTCCGCCGGCGGGCCGACCCACACGAGTCCCGCCTCGCGCACGGCGCGCGCGAACCACTCGCGCTCCGAGAGGAACCCGTACCCCGGGTGCACCGCGTCGGCGCCGACCGCGCGCGCGACCTCGATGAGGTGCTCGCCGCGCAGGTAGCTCTCGCTCGCCGGCGCCGGCCCGATCCGCACCGCCTCGTCGGCCTCCCGCACGTGCGGCGCGTTGGCGTCGGCGTCGCTGAACACCGCCACCGAGCGGATGCCCAGCTCCTGGCAGGCGCGCACCACGCGCAGCGCGATCTCGCCGCGGTTGGCGACGAGCACCTTGCGGAGCGGGCGGATGGCGGGCGTGGTCGCGACGGGGCTCGGCGGAGAGTCGCTGCGGCGGCGGTTCCTCACAGCGGGATGCACCCGTGCTTCTTCGGCGGGTTGGCCACGCGCTTCCCCTCGAGCATGGCGAGCGCGTCGATGAGCCGCGGGCGCGTGTCGCGCGGGTCGATGATGTCGTCCACGTAGCCGCGGCCGGCCGCGACGTAGGGGTTGGCGAACTTCTCGGTGTACTCCGCGACGCGGGCGTCCATCGCCGCCTGCGGGTCGGCCGCCTCCGCGATCTCCTTGCGGAAGAGGATCTCGACCGCGCCCTTGGGCCCCATCACCGCGATCTCGGCCGTGGGCCACGCGAGGTTGATGTCGCCGCGGATGTGCTTGGAGCTCATGACGTCGTACGCGCCGCCGTACGCCTTGCGCGTGATCACGGTGACCTTGGGGACCGTCGCCTCGCAGTAGGCGTAGAGCAGCTTGGCGCCGTGCTTGATGATCCCGCCATGCTCCTGGGCGACGCCGGGGAGGAAGCCCGGGACGTCCTCGAAGGTCACGACCGGGAGGTTGAAGGCGTCGCAGAAGCGGATGAAGCGCGCCGCCTTGACGCTCGCATTGATGTCGAGCACGCCGGCGAGCACCGCGGGCTGGTTCGCCACGATGCCGACCGAGCGCCCGCCGAGGTGGGCGAACGCGCACACGATGTTCTGCGCGAAGTCGCGCTGCACCTCGAGCAGCTCGCCGTCGTCGACGACCCGCCGGAGGACGTCGAGCATGTCGTACGGCTTGTTCGCGTTGTCGGGGACGAGGTCGAGGAGCGCCTCGTCGCGGCGGCCGGCCGGGTCGGTGCCGCGGCCGCGCGGCGGCGCGTCGACGTTGTTGGACGGGATGAACCGCAGCAGCGCGCGGATCCCCTCGAGGCACTCGAGCTCGGAGCGCATGGTGAAGTGCGAGACGCCGGAGACCTCGCCGTGCGTGCTCGCGCCGCCGAGGCGCTCCATGGTCACGTCCTCGTGGGTGACCGTC
>CAZPJF010000564.1:0-1881 GCA_964586095.1 uncultured Gemmatimonas sp.
CAGCGCCGTGCGCGCGCGCTCGGCGCGGAGCACCGTCGCCGCCGCCTCGGCGAGCCGCGCCCGCGCGACCGGGAGGCGGACGCCATCCGCCTGGACCGCGACGGTCGCGCGCGGCGCGCGCGCTGGTCGACCGCTCATGCGCCCGCGTCCTGCGCGTACGCCTTGACGATCTCGCGCACGAGCCGGTGCCGGACGACGTCGGTCTCGGTGAAGTAGTGGAACGCGATCCCGTCGATGCCCTGGAGGATCCGCTCCACCTGCAGCAGCCCGCTCTCCTCGCGCTTCGGGAGGTCGATCTGCGTCTTGTCCCCGGTGATGACCGCCCGCGAGTTCAGGCCCAGGCGCGTGAGGAACATCTTCATCTGCGCGTTGGTCGCGTTCTGCGCCTCGTCGAGGATCACGAAGGCGTCGGCGAGCGTGCGGCCCCGCATGTACGCCAGCGGCGCGATCTCGATGACGCGCGTCTCGAGCGCGCGGGCCACGCGCTCCGGCGGCATGAGGTCATCGAGCGCGTCGTAGAGCGGGCGGAGGTACGGGTCGACCTTGGCCTGCATGTCGCCGGGGAGGAAGCCGAGCGACTCGCCCGCCTCGACCGCGGGGCGCGCGAGCACGATCCGGCGCACGCGCTTCCGCGCGAGGGCATCGACCGCGGCCGCGACGGCGAGGTACGTCTTGCCCGTGCCGGCGGGCCCGATGCCGATCACGATCTCGTGGTCGAGCATCTGCTGCATGTACTCGCCCTGCCCCTGCGTCTTGGGCTGGATGACCTTGCGCACCCCGGGCAACACGATGCGGCCCGGCGCCGCGCCCTCGCGCGCCGGCCCCTCCATCGAGAACCGGAGCACGTCATCGGGGTCGAGCGGCTGCCGCTGCCGGGCGGTGTCGATCATCCGGGTCGCGACGACGACCGCCTTCTCCACGGCCTCCGACGCCCCGGCGATCACCATCGCCTCGCCACGCAAGGTCACGCGCACCGGGAAGAGCTTCTGCAGCTCCGCCAGGTTGGAGTCGCCCGCCCCCGCGAGCGACAGCAGGTCCGCCCCCTCCGTCGAGAGCCGTACCGTCGTGAGTTCGCCTGCCGAGGTGCCGTCGGTCATCCCGCCTCCACCGTGCGGATGTGCAGCGCGTCGAGGTCCGCCGCGGGCACCGCGGTCGGTGCGTCCTCGAAGAGCGCGCGCGCGGCGGTCGTCTTGGGGAACGCGATCACGTCCCGCAGCGACGTCGCGTTGGCGAGGAGCATCGCGATGCGGTCGAAGCCGAAGGCGATCCCGCCGTGCGGCGGCGCCCCCGCCCGGAGCCCCTCGAGCAGGAACCCGAAGCGGCGCTCCTGCTCCGCGGGATCGCCGATGCCGAGCAGCTGGAACATCCGCGACTGCACGGCGGGGTCGCTGGTGCGGATCGACCCGCCGCCGAGCTCGGTGCCGTTGAGCACGCAGTCGTACGCGAGCGCGCGCCAGGTCTCGGGGTTCGCCGGCCGCGCGGCCATGTCCTCGGGGTTCGGCGACGTGAACGGGTGGTGCACCGCCGCGAGCGCCTTCGTCTCCGGGTCCTGGTCGAACATCGGGAAGTCGAGCACCCAGAGGAACTTCCGCACGGCGCTGTCGACGAGGCCGAGACGCGCCGCGCATTCCTGCCGCACGCGGTCGAGCGCGGGCGACGAGACGCGGTCGAGCCCCGCGACGCCGAGGAAGAGCTCTCCCTCCTGCAGCCCGAGCGCGGCCTGGGCCTCGGCCGAGAGGAACTTGGCGAGCGGACCCTCGAGTGCGCCGGCGTGCGCCTTGAGCCGCACGAGCCCGCCGGCGCCCGCCCCCTTGGCGATCGCCTCGAGCTCGTCGACCTGCTTGCGGCTCCAGGCCGCGCCGCCCGGCACGACGATGCCGC
>CAZPJF010000565.1:0-1879 GCA_964586095.1 uncultured Gemmatimonas sp.
GGGCGCGGCGAGGCGAACATCAAGGTGTGCGGCGCCTTCCTCACGGTGGAGTTCATGCGGCAGGGCCTCGCGCCCGCGGCGGCGGCGCTCAAGACGCTCGAGCGGCTCGTGGCCATGACGGAGTCGCGGCTCCTCGGGCGCGACGGGCGCCCGAACTTCGACATCCAGTTCTACGCGGTGGCGAAGGACGGCCGCTATGGCGCGGCGTCGCTCTACGAGGGGGCCGACTTCGCGGTATGCGATGCGCGCGGCCCGCGCCTCGAGAAGTGCGTGTCGCTCTATCCGCGCCCCGCGCGGCGCTAGGCCCCGAACGCCTTCGCCGCGCCCGCCACGTTGTCAGCCACCGCAACCAGCGCATTCGCGGCCGCCGCGATCTCCTGCGTGCTCGCGCTCTGCTCCTCGCTCGCGGCCGCGACATCCTGCATCGCGTTGGCGAAGGTCTGGGTGCCCTGCGAGAGCGAATCGAGCTTCTGCGTGATCTCGGCGGCGAGCGCCTTGCCGGAGGCGGCGCTCGCCGCCATGGTGCCCGCCCACTCGTTCGCGGCGTCGACCGCGAGCTCCACCTGCGTGAACGCCTGCCGGCCGTGCGTCGTGGCGGCGCGCACCGACTCCACGGTGGTCAGGGAGCGCGCGCTCGTCTCGCGCGCGGCGCCCATCTGCGCGATGAGGTCCTTGATGAGCGCGTCGGTGTGCTCCGCGGCCTCGGCGGACCCCTGCGCGAGGCGGCGGACCTCGTTGGCGACGACGGTGAAGCCCTCGCCCTGCTCGCCGGCGCGTGCCGCCTCCATGGCGGCGTTGAGCGCGAGCAGCTTGGACTGGCGCGCGATCTTCTGCACCAGCGCGACGAACCCGCTGATCTGGTCCGAGGCGGTGGCGAGCGCGTCGGTGGCGCGTGCGCTCGCCTGCACGTCGACCACGAGCGCGTCGAGCCGGCGGGCGCTCTCGTCGAGCTGCTCGTGGCTCTCGGTCGCCAGCGCCTTGAGGCGCTCGTTGCGGGCGATGCCGTCGGCCGCACCGCTCGCGATGTTCGCGGCGAGCGTGTTGAGGCGCCCCGCGTCCACCGACAGGAGGCGGATGGTGTCCGCCATCTCGGTGGCCTGCGTGCTCAGGGTGCTCGCCGTCTCGGCGATCCCCGACGCGGCGGTGGCCATGTGCTCGGTGCCGCCGGTGATCTCGGTGGACCGGCGCGCCGTCTCGGCGGCGTTCTCGCGGATGAGCTGGCCGAGGCGGCGGAGTTCGCCGGACATGGCGACCATCGCGCGGGCGAGCCGGCCGAGCTGGCCGCCTTCCGAGGCGGCGGCGGGCGTGCGCGAGAGGTCGCCGGCGGCGATGGCCTCGGCGACGTCGGCGAGCTCGCGGTTGGTCTCGCCGATCCGGGGCGACAGGATGAAGTAGAAGACGCCCGCCGAGAGGCCGACGGCGAGGGAGAGGAGCAGCGCGAGGCTGAGCCACCAGCCGCCGACGGCGAGCATGGCGGAGACGCGCGACCAGAAGAGGGCGACCAGCAGGGCGAAGGCGGCGGTGCCGCCGAAGGTCGCCCAGCGCGCCGCCCGGTCGAGGAAGTGGGCCTGCACCGCCTCGGGGGCGGCGTCGCTCGATTTCATCCCCGCGGGGGAGGCGGCTAGATTGCTCAGAATCCCATCCAATGGACCATGACAGTACCCGTTGAGCCGATCGGCTACGACCCGGCGGCGGTCGAGGCCCGCTGGCGCCAGCGCTGGGCCGACCGCGGCACCAACCGCACGGATCTCGAGCGCGGGGCGAAGCCGTTCTATGCGCTGATGATGTTCCCGTACCCCTCCGCGGAGGGGTTGCACGTCGGGAACCTCTTCGCGTTCACCGGCTGTGATATCTACGCGCGATTCCAGCGCCTGCAAGG
>CAZPJF010000566.1:0-1863 GCA_964586095.1 uncultured Gemmatimonas sp.
GGGCTCCAAGGCCCGCTACGGCGACCCGCTCCCCAAGGAGGTGCAGGAGCGGCTCGAGTACGAGCTCGGGGTCATCACCAAGACGGGGTACGCCGGCTACTTCCTCATCACGGCGGACTTCATCAAGGCGGCGCGCGACCGCGGAATCCCCGTGGGCCCGGGCCGCGGCTCGGCGGCGGGCTCGCTCGTCGCCTACGCCACCGGCATCACCAACGTCTGCCCCCTCAAGTTCGACCTCCTCTTCGAGCGCTTCCTCAACCCGGAACGCGTCTCGATGCCCGACATCGACGTCGACTTCTGCGAGGAGCGGCGCGGCGAGGTCATCGAGTACGTGCGCGACAAGTACGGCCGCGACTCGGTGGGGCAGATCATCACGTTCGGGACGCTCAAGAGCCGCGCCTGCATCAAGGACGTCGGCCGCGTGCTCGGCTTCACGCCTGGCGAGACCGACGCGATCGCCAAGCTCGTCCCGAACGCGCCCAACTTCTCGCTCACCGTCGCCGAGGCGATCGAGAAGGTCCCCGAGGTCGCCCGGCTCTACGAGCAGGACGAGCGCCACCGGCAGCTCTTCGACTTCGCGATCGCGCTGGAAGGGCTCTCGCGCCACGCCGGGGTGCACGCGGCCGGCGTGGTCATCGCGCCGGGACCCCTCGACGACTACGTCCCCGTCTGCACGCAGGAGTCCAAGGGCTCCGGCGGCGGCGACGGCGACGAGCGCGTGGTGGTCACGCAGTACGACATGATCGCGCTCGAGAAGGCCGGGATGCTCAAGATGGACTTCCTCGGCCTCACCACGCTCACCATCCTCACCGACGCGCTCAAGGCGATCAAGGCGCGCCGCGGCGTGGACATCGACCTCGACGCGCTGCCGCTCGACGACGAGGCGACCTACCGCCAGCTCCGCGCCGGCCGGACCGCCGGCGTCTTCCAGTTCGAGTCGCCGCTCGCCACCGACATGGTGCGCGCCATGCGCGCCGACCGCTTCGACGACCTCGTGGCCTCCAACGCGCTCATGCGCCCCGGCCCGCTCGACGCCGGGATGCACAAGGTCTACCAGCGCCGCAAGAAGGGCGAGGAGCCCGTCACCTACCAGCTCCCCGAGCTCGAGGAGATCCTCGCCCCCACCTACGGCGTGATCACCTACCAGGAGCAGGTGATGCGCATCGCGCAGCGCCTCGCGGGCATCTCGCTCGCCGAGGCCGACGTGCTGCGCAAGGCGGTGGGCAAGAAGGACGCCGAGCTGATCCGGAAGGAGCTCGGCAAGTTCACCGAGAAGGCCGTCGCCAAGGGCTTCCCGCCCAAGGTGATCGAGGACATCGCCGCGCAGATCGAGACCTTCGGCCGCTACGGCTTCAACAAGTCGCACTCGGTCGCCTACTCGATCCTCTCGTACCACACCGCCTACCTCAAGACGCACTACGCGCCCGAGTTCATGGCCGCGGTGCTCTCGGCCTGCATCGGCGACACCGACTCGGTGGTGAAGTACATCAACGAGGCCCGCGACCTCGGCCTCGAGATCCTCCCGCCCGACGTCAACGAGTCGGGATGGAAGTTCACCGTGGTCGGCGACCGGCGGATCCGCTTCGGCCTCGGGGCCATCCGCAACGTCGGCTCCGCCGCCGCCGAGTCGATCATCAAGGCCCGCGCCGAGCGGCCGTTCACGTCGCTCTACGACCTCTGCGAACGGATCGACCTCCGCGTCTGCAACAAGCGCGTCTTCGAGGCCCTCATCCACGCCGGCGCGCTCGACCAGCTCGGCGGCCACCGGGCGCAGTTCGCCGCCGCGCTGGATGGCGCCATGCAGAGCGCCTCGCTCGCGCAGGCCGAGGTCGCCACCGGGCAGGGGTCGCTCTTCGGCGACCT
>CAZPJF010000567.1:0-1859 GCA_964586095.1 uncultured Gemmatimonas sp.
CCGTGCGCGCCGGCCGCCTCCCTACGCCGCCGCGAAGTGCGCGCGCGCCTCGGCGAGGCCGCCGCCGTCGACCACCTGCGTGTAGCCGGCCTGGCGCAGCGCCGCGGCGGCGCTCGCCGACCGCATCCCGCTCGCGCAGTACACGAGGATGCGGCTGCGGGACGTGATGCCCGGGACCTCGGCGAGGCCCTCCGGCAGCTGGTCCACGGGGATGCAGACGGCGCCCGGGAGGTGGCCGAGCCAGAACTCGATGCGGGAGCGGACGTCGACGACGAGGTCGACGGGACGGGAACGGAAGGTCGGGGTCATGGCCTGACAATATCGATACATAGCGATATAGTCAAGTGGCGGCCGTTCGACGCCCCGGGCGCGGAGTGCGCGGGGACGCCGCGGCGCCGGTCGGCGACTCGGGTCCGGCCCGGTGGGCCGGCGCCGCGGTGACTCGCCGCGCGACGCGGGCGTCTACCCTGAGGCCCCGCCCGCCGCGCGGGGTGACACCACCCTCTCCGGAGATCCTCATGATCCGTCGTCTCGCGATGGCCCTCGGCCTCGCCGCGCTGGTCGCGGCCCCGGCCGCCGCGCAGCTCCCGCTCCTCGACATCCGCATCGGCGCGCAGGCCATCGCGCCCACGGGTGACCTCTCCGACTTCTACAAGGCCGGCTTCGGCGCCTACGGCCGCCTCGGCGTGCCGGCGGGCCCGATCAAGATCATGGCGACGGTGACCTGGCAGCGGCTCCCCGGCGCCGAGGTGGGCGGCATCGGCGTGATCGACGACGTCGACTTCATGGGCTTCACGGTGGGCCCGCACTTCTCGCCGGCCCCGCTCCTCGACCTCGGCCTCGAAGTGGGGCAGTTCACCGAGTTCGACAAGATCGGCTTCGTCCCGAGCGTCTCGGTCGGCCTCATCAAGTTCGACCTCATGGGGTCCTACACCATCATCAACACGGACCCGAAGTCGAACTACTTCAGCGTCGGGCTCGGGCTGCGGTTCTAGGAGAGGAGCGAGAAGCGAGGGGAAGGAGCGAGGGCCCGAGGGGAGGCGATGAGGACGCGAGGGGGAGCGGGAGGGCGCACCCTCCCTCCTCCCCCTCGTCCCCTCGCTATTCCCCTCTCGCTCCTCTCCCTCGCTCCTCGCTCCTCGGCAGTTGCGGTACGACGGCCTCGCTCACCTGCGAAAGCAGCCCCGTCCGCGTGTACTCCAGCAGCTTGGCGCGCGTATCCATGATGTCGAGGTTCCGCATCGTGAGCTGCCCGATGCGGTCGAGGGGCGTGAAGTACTCCTGCCCCTTCTCCATGGTGAGCCGCTCCGGCTGGTAGGTCAGGTTCGGGCTCGTGGTGTCGAGGATCGAGTAGTCGTTCCCGCGCCGCAGCTCGAGCGTCACCTCGCCGGTCACCGCGCGCGCGACCCAGCGCTGCGCGCTCTCGCGCAGCATCAGCGCCTGGCTGTCGAGCCAGCGCCCCTGGTAGAGCAGCCGGCCGAGCTTGCGGCCGTTGAGGCGGTACTGCTCGATCGTGTCCTCGTTGTGGATGCCCGTCACCAGGCGCTCGTAGGCGATGAAGAGCAGCGCCATGCCCGGACCCTCGTAGATCCCGCGGCTCTTGGCCTCGATGATCCGGTTCTCGATCTGGTCCGTCATGCCGAGGCCGTGCCGCCCGCCGATCGCGTTGGCCTCGAGGAAGAGCTCGAGCGCCGTCGCGAAGGTGCGGCCGTTGAGCGCCACCGGCACGCCCTCCTCGAAGCGGATGCTCACCACCTCGCGCGCCACCTTCACATCGTCCTTCCAGAAGGCGACGCCCATGATCGGCTGCACGATGTGCATCCCCTTGTCGAGGAACTCGAGGTCCTTGGCCTCGTGCG
>CAZPJF010000568.1:0-1845 GCA_964586095.1 uncultured Gemmatimonas sp.
CGCGCGGGTCGCGATCGGCATCCACCAGCACGACCGCGCGGCCGGTCTCGAGCACCTCCCGGCGCAACTGCTCGCCGTCGCGCGGGGCGGGCTCGGGCGGCGCCACCACGCCCGGCCCCGAGCGGTAGATGAGCTGGAACACCCCGCGGTCCGCGCGCAGCACGCGCAGCTGCGTCCACTCGAGCAGCCGGTTCGCCAGCGCCTCGATCCGCGTGATCGCCTCGCCGAGGTCGCTGTCGCCCGAGACCGCGAGCTCCATCGCGAGCACGGTGTTCAGCTCCTCGGCCGCGATGCTCTCCTCGAGGATCCGCTTCAGCAGGAGGCCCGAGAAGCCGAGCACCGCGAGCACCCAGAGGGTGCCGAACCACCCCAGGAAGCCGAGCGCGAGGAGGAGCGCGGCGAGCCCCATCCCGCCCGTCCCGAGCGCGATCACCTCGTAGCGCAGGATGAGCGCGCGTTCCTCGCGGGCGAGCTTGCCGCGCACCGCGAGCGTGAAGTAGTACATGCCCTTGCTGAACACGAACTGCAGCAGCACGAAGAGGACGATCGCGGGGATGCTGCTGCCGTCGAGCGCGTCCGGCGCCGCCCCCAAGGGCTCGCGCGCGACCGCGTACCACGCATGCGCGGCGGCGAGCGCGATGGACTCGCGCGACGCGTTGATCCACGCCGCCATGCCGTTGCGACGCAGCCAGATGCGGTCGGCCGCGAAGACCCCCGTCGCGAGGCCGAGCATCGCGGGGACCGGGCCGACCACGAGCGCCGCCCCCACCGCCACCGGGCCCAGGAGGTGGACCGCCGTGTACTTGGTCACCGGGAGCTGGTCGCGGCGCAGCAGCAGCGTCGCGATCGCGACGACGGCGTAGCCGGGGAGGTGCTCGAGCCAGTCGCGGGTGAGCACCATCGCCGCCACCAGCAGCGCCGTCCCCACCCACGGCAGGGCGAGGCGGTAGAAGTTCAGGACCCGGTTCACGCGGGCGCCCCCGCGCGCGCGTCGCGGGACGCGGGGTCCGAGGCCGCCACCGGTGCCTCGTCGAGCGCGGCGCGGAGCGACCGGACGAGGGCCAGCGCCTCGTCGACCGACGACCCGGCCGCCTGGACGATCGCGCTCCCCACCACGATCCCGTCCGCGAGCGGGCCCACGGCGCGCGCGTGCTCGGGACGCGAGATGCCGAACCCGACGCAGATCGGGAGCGTGCACACGGCGCGGAGGCGCGCGAGGGTCTCCGGCAGGTCCGCCGCGAGGCGCTCCTGCATGCCGGTCACGCCGAGACGCGAGATGAGATAGACGAATCCGCGGCCGTGCGTGGCGATCTCCGCCATGCGCTCGCGCGGCGTGGTCGGGGCGACGAGCCGGACGAACTCGAGGGGCCCCTCGCCGAGCCAGCGCTCGCAGGCCGGATCGGACCCCACGGGCAGGTCGGTCACGAGCACGCCGGCGACGCCGGCCGCCGCCGCGCGCGTGAGCACGTCCCGACCGGCCGCGAGGAGCGGGTTGAGGTAGCTGAACAGCACGACCGGCACGGCCGGCCGCGCCTCGGCGACGAGCGCGAGCGTGCCGGCGAGGGTCATGCCCTGGGCGAGGGCGCGCTGCGAGCTGCCCTGAATCACCGGCCCGTCGGCGAGCGGGTCCGAGAACGGCACGCCGACCTCGAGGACGTCGACGCCCGCCGCGGGGAGCTCGCGCAGGAGGCGCAGCGAGGCGGCGCGGTCGGGATGCCCGGCGGTGATGTAGGCGACGAGGGCGCGCCGGCCCTCGGCGCGCAGCCGCGCCAGATGGGCGGACAGCGGAGCGGTCAGAGGAAGTAGTCCCCCACGCGGATCCCGTAGCGCTCGGGATCGCCGGTC
>CAZPJF010000569.1:0-1832 GCA_964586095.1 uncultured Gemmatimonas sp.
TGCCTCAAGATCGAGGGGCGCAAGAAGAAGCCCGAGTTCGTCGCGACGGTCACGCGCGGCTACCGCGACTTCCTCGAGGCGGTGGCGCGCGGCGAGTTCGTCACGCCGACGTTCGAGGAGGTGCAGCCGCTGGTGCAGATCTTCTCGCGCGGCTTCACCGGCGGCATGTACGGGGGTCGCGAAGGGCGCGGCTACATCACGCGCACGCAGCCCGACAACCGCGGCGTCGAGCTCGGGGTCGTCACCGGCTTCGCGGATGGCGAACTGCTGGTCGAGGTGCACGCGCCCATCGCCGAGCGCGATGGGCTCGGCTTCGAACCGCCGGCGGGCGGGCACCTCGAGAGCACGGGCTTCGCCGCCGGGCCGGTGCGGACCATCGCGCAGGCCGCGGGCACGTACCGGCAGGCGATCCGCGCCCGGCATCGCGTGCCGATCGGGTGGCGTGTCGTGCGGAGCTCGCAGGCCGCGCTGCTCGAGCGCGCCCGCGCGAGCTTCTCCGAGGTGGGGCGCGGCGAGCGCCGGCGCCGCGTCCCGCTCGCCATCCGGCTCTTCGGTGCCGCCGGCGCGCCGCTGAAGGCCATCGTGAGGGCCGAGGACCATGAGGTCACGGTGCGCAGCGAGCTGCCGCTCGCGCCCGCCACCTCGCGTGCGCTCGACGCCGCGCAGCTCCGCGAGCAGCTGGGGCGCCTCGGCGAGACCCCCTTCGTCCTCGCCGACGTCGACGCCCGCGGCCTGGCCGACGGACTCTTCCTCCCGCTGCGCGAGCTGAACCACCTGCGGCAGGCGGCGGTGGACGAGCTGCTCACGCAGCGCGACTGGCGGCGCCAGGCGGAGGAGGCGGAGCGCCAGGAGCGCATCGCGCGCGAGATCGCGCGGCTCGTCGCGCACGACGGTGCCGAGCGCGCCGGACGCGAGGACGCGTCGGGCACCGCGAGTGCGTCCGGCGCCGCGGGCCCCGAGGCGCCCAGGCCCGGCGCCGCGACCCTCGTCGCCGAGGTGTGGCGGCTCGAGGACGCGGTGATCGCGATGGAGGCCGGCGCGCAGGAGGTGGTGCTCGACCCCTTCCTCCGGCATCCGTTCCCGCCGGTCGCCCGCGTGCAGGCACTGGCCGACGCGGCGCGCGCGCGCGGCGTGACGCTGCGCCTCCGGCTCCCGACCATCGTCCGCCCCGAGGAACGGCGCAAGCTCGACAAGTGGCTCGCGCTCGGCACCCCGGTCCTCACGGGGCACCTCGGCCTCCTCGCGGAGCTCGCCGCGGCCGGCCGGGACGTGACCGCCGACTACGCGGTCAACTGCTTCAACCAGCACACGGCGCACGAGCTCCTCGCGCTCGGGGCACGGCGGATCACGCCCTCCGTCGAGCTCACGGTCGACGAGATCGCCGCCATGGTCGCGCCCTGGGAGGGTGCCGGCTTCGAGGTGCTCGTGCACGGGCGCCCGGAGGGGATGACGCTCGAGCACTGCGTCCTGAGTGCGGCATTCGACCGTACGCCGACCCACTGCCGCGACCTCTGCACCAAGCGGCACCCCGACACGCGGCTCACCGATCCGGCCGGATACGTGTTCCCGGTCGCGACCGACTACGCCTGCCGCAACCGGCTGCTGCACTCGCGGCCGATCGAGGGGAGCGAGTTCCTGCCGCGGCTGTGGTCCGCCGGGCTCCGCCGCTTCCGGCTCGTGTTCAACGTGCCCGGTGACCGCGTGGGTGAGGTCGTCGCGGGGTACGCCGAGGCGCTCGCGCAGGTGGCCGCGGGGCGCGCCGTGGGCCGCGTGGCGCGCGAGGCGGTGGGCGACGCGTTCACGCGCGGGCACTTCGCCCGCGCGGTCTGAGG
>CAZPJF010000570.1:0-1828 GCA_964586095.1 uncultured Gemmatimonas sp.
CCCCGGCTCCTTGTCGTCGACGAGGGCCACCTGGAACTCCAGCCACGGCGTGATGCTCGGCATGCGTGTGTCTCATGGGTTGGTTCACTTCCGTGGGATCAGGCCTCACCCTTGAGTTTCACGCCGCCGCGCGGATCCTGGAGGTTGACGCCGAAGTCGTGGTAGCCGCGCATCTGCACCCCCAGGACGTTGAAGTCCGCCTCGGCGGTCTCGATGGTGGGCGACTCCTGCCCGTTGAGGAAGGCGACCTCGATCACCGGCAGGTCCGTGGGGTCGGCGAGCAGGTACCAGGCCTTGTTCGAGCTGCCCGGGTAGCGGGCGTTGGCCAGGTACCGGCTCACCTCCGCCCGGAACTTCCCCTGGTGCGGGTTGCCGACGGGGAACTTCGTGTTGGCGGTGGTGTCGCGGAGCTCAAGCGACTTGAAGAGCTGCGTGCCCATCGCCGAGAGGGCCGTCGGCACGAGCAGGATCGCCGGCATGATCCCGATGGGTTTGCCGTCGCCGTCCACCTGGTCCATGAACGCGACCTCGGCGGCCGTGAGCCCGTCGATCGAGAGGGCCGTCGCGGCCCCGGTGAGGTAGTTGTTGTTGCCAGCGGCGAAGAACGCCGCATTGTTGAGGAAGGTCGTCCAGAAGACGTCGTTGATCTTCAGCCCCGAGCCGCGGCCGAGCTTGCGCGGGATGGTGGTGATCGCGCCGAGGTCGTCGTTGATGATGTCGCGGCGGTCGATCGAGAGAAGCAGGCCGTAGGTGTCGGCCTTGATCGTGTAGGCCTCCTCCCCCAGTGTGCCGTGCTTGAGCTCGCCCCCCGGCGCCACCAGCTCGTACTGGTCGGTGCCGACGAGGCGGTAGCTCGTGACCGTCTTGAAGTCGCTGACGTTGCGGACGGCTGTGATATTCCGCCAGGTCCGCTCGACGCTGAAGAACCCCTCCAGCAGGAACTTGTTGGCGACGTTGGAGAGGATGCCGCCGATGTTGATGGTGGAAAGCCCCGCTTCGATCCCCGGGCCCCCCGGATTCCGGCCGAACGCGGCCTCGAGCACGCGGCGGCTGTCGCGGAAGGTGCGGCCCGTGTAGCCGTTGGCGATCGCCGCTTCGCACAGGAGCTCCTGCAGGCCCAGCCCGCCCCGGAAGCGCTTCGCTGCGATCTCGAGCGCCTGCGCCGAGCAGACCTGCTCGACCCCCTCCAGCTTGGCGCTCTGGAAGCACGCCGCCTCGAGCACCTCGCTCGTCACGCTCGTGTCGGGCGCGTGGATCGCCGGCGCCTTGGGGCGGCTGGCCCGCAGAACTTCGAGTTCGGTCCGCGTGGCGTCCCAGCCGTCGCGGATCGCCTGGGCCTCGATCTCCGTGTGCTGACTTCCGCAGACCTTGCGGACGGCGGCGATGCGGCTGGTCTCTGCCAGCGCCTGCGCGCGGATCTGCTCGGCGGTTGGCTCGGCGGCCATGATCGGCGCGGGATCGGGGGCACCGCCCGCCCCCGACCGATCCAGCGCCGCGATGGAGGCGCTGGTGCGCCCGTCGGCGCCGAGGTCGACAAAGCTGATCTCGCCGAGCGTCGACTTGCGGACGACGTTGACCGGGCCGGAGAACTCCTGGCCGTTGACCGTCGCCTTCTGCGCCTCCTTGATGAACTCGAACTCCTCGACGCTAGCGCCCACGGATGCCTGCCAGGGGAATCCATTCCGCGACGAGGCCACCACCTCGCGGGCCGTCGCGGTGTCGCGCGAGATCACGCCCGTGGCGACGAGCTGCCCGCCCTCGACCCTGATCGCGTCGGTGTGGCCGACGCCCGCGGCCGCGTCGTGGGCGAACCGGATCGGGCGGTTCT
>CAZPJF010000571.1:0-1826 GCA_964586095.1 uncultured Gemmatimonas sp.
TTCCGATCTTCGCGGTCCACAGCCCACCTCGGTAGCTTGAACCGTCCTCCTCAGGAGCCCAGTCTGCGCCCCCTCCTCGCCGCCCTGCTCCTCCTCCCGCTCCCGATGCCCGCCCAGCTCCCGACCCCGCCCGTCGCCGCCAAGCGCCCCGTCGTCACCACGCTCCACGGCGACCGCCGCGTCGACGACTACGCCTACTTCAAGGACCGCAAGGATCCCGAGACGATCCCGTACCTCGAGAAGGAGAACGCGTACACCGCGGCGATGACGGCGCACACCAAGGAGCTCGAGCAGCAGCTCTACGACGAGATGCTGGGCCGCATCAAGGAGGACGACTCGCAGGTCCCCGTCCCGCGCGACGGCTGGTTCTACTACTCGCGCACGGAGAAGGGGAAGGCGTACCCCATCTTCGCGCGCAAGCGCGGCTCGCTCGACGCCCCGGAGGAGGTCTACTTCGACCAGAACGAGGAGGCCAAGGGCTTCGAGTTCTACCAGCTCGGCGGCATGGAGGTGAGCCCCGACCACAAGCGCCTCGCGGTGCTCGTCGACACCAACGGCTACGAGGACTTCGTCCTGCGGATCAAGGACCTCGAGCGGGGGACCTGGCTCGACGACCGGATCGAGCGGCTCTCCTGGGGGCTCGCGTGGGCCAACGACAACCGCACGCTCTTCTACATGACGCCCGACAGCGCCAAGCGCGGGGACCGCGTCTGGCGCCACGTGGTGGGGACGCCGCGCGAGCAGGACGTGAGCGTGTACCAGGACACCGACGTGCTGTTCAACGTGAACGTCTCGCGGTCCCGCAACGGGCAGTGGATCCTCATCTCGAGCGGGTCGTTCACGTCGAGCGAGTGGCACGTGCTCCCCACCGACCGGCCGACCGCCGCCCTGCGCACCATCGCCGCGCGGCGGCCGGGCGTGGAGTACGAGGTCGAGGCCGGGGAGCGGGTGTTCTACATCCTCACCAACGAAGGCGCGAAGAACTTCAAGGTGATGGTCGCGCCGGTGAACGCGCCGGGGCGCGAGTCATGGCGCGACTGGCTCCCGCACCGCGCCGACGTCTTCGTCGAGGGGGTGATGCCGTTCAAGGAGCACGTGGTGGTGGCCGAGCGCCGCGAGGGGCTCCGGCGGCTCCGCATCACGGCGCTGCGGGGCGGGGCGGTGCATGACGTCTCGTTCCCCGAGGCCGCCTACGGCGTGTTCCCCGGCAGCAACCCGCAGTACGACGCGACGGTGCTCCGCTTCACCTACAGCTCGCTCATCACGCCGAACACCGTGTACGACTACGACATGAACACCCGCGTGCGGCAGGAGCTCAAGCGCGAGGAGGTGCTCGGCGGGTACGACCCCACGCAGTACGAGGTGGAGCGGCTCTACGCCACCGCGCGCGACGGCACGCGGGTGCCGGTCTCGCTCGTCCACAAGAAGGGCTTCCGCCGCGACGGCAAGGCGCCGCTCCTGCTCTACGCCTACGGCTCGTACGGGGCGACCACCGAGCCCACGTTCAGCTCGGGGCGCTTCTCGCTCATCGACCGCGACATCACCTACGCGATCGCGCACGTGCGCGGCGGCCAGGAGATGGGGCGCGGCTGGTACGACGACGGGAAGATGATGAAGAAGATGAACACCTTCACCGACTTCATCGACGTCGCCGACCACCTCGTGAAGGAGCGCTACACGTCCGCCGACCGCCTCGCGGCCAACGGCGGGAGCGCCGGCGGGCTCCTGATGGGCGTGATCGCCAACCTGCGCCCCGACCTGTTCAAGGTGATCGTCGCCGACGTGCCGTTCGTGGACGTGATCAACACCATGCTCGACGCCAGCAT
>CAZPJF010000572.1:0-1813 GCA_964586095.1 uncultured Gemmatimonas sp.
GTCCCTACACGACGCTCTTCCGATCTGGTGTCGCGGGACATCAGGTCGTCCTCCCGCGCACCGGTGGCGCCTTGCGCGGGGGACGCGCCAATACTAGTCTGACAAAGGTAACGGCGCGCAACGACTCCCGGACTCAATCTCTCGTCGAGGTGGTGCATGGCAACGCGCGGGTCGCTCAGCTCCACGATCGTGCTCACGATCCTCGCCTGCGCGGCGGCGGGCGCGGCGCTGGGGGCGATCGCAACGGCGTTCTCCCTGCCGAGCTGGTCCGCCGGGGTCGCGGCGGGGCTCGCGGCGCCGCTGGTCTGGCGGCTGATGCGAGGAGGCACCCGTGCGCGCTGAACGCCTGCGGCGCCGCCGGACCGTGGTGCCATGAGGCTCCCGCCTCCTGCCTGCGCGCTCGGCGTCCTGCTGTCGGTGATGGCAGCCGTCGGTGCGGACGCGCAGTCGGGGCCCTCGCGGTTCGAATCGGTGCGGCTGCCGACGGCGGACGGCGGGGTCGTGGTCGCGGATCGCTACGGGGCCGGGGAGAACGCGGTCGTCCTGGTGCATGGCGGGCGATACACGCGCGGCTCCTGGCGTGGGCTCGCGGGCGACCTCGCGGCGCGCGGATGGCTGGTGCTCGCGATCGACCTGCGCGGCTACGGTGAGTCAGTGCTCTCCCGTCCGCCGGTCGTGGGCCAGCCCGAGGAAGCCCTCGACGTCCTCGCCGCCGTCTCGGGCGCGCGGCGTCTTGGCGCGCGGGAGGTCTGCGTGCTCGGTGCCAGCCTGGGGGGCGGGGCGGCCGGCGCGGCCGCACTCGCGTCCGGGCCGGCGGGCGCCGCGTTCACCTGCCTCGTCCTGCTCTCCCCGACGCACATCCCCGACCTGCGGGCGCAGGGCGTGCGGCAGACGATCCTCCTCGCGGCGCTGGACACCACGGCGCGCGGGACCCTCCGCCTCACGGCGCATTGGGAGGAGTTCCGGCGCAACGGACGCAGCGGTTGCCTCCGGATCTTCGACTCGCATGCCCACGGTCAGGCGATGCTCAGCGGCCCGGACTCGGCGCAGGTGCGCCAGGCGATCGACTCGGCCCTCGCGAAGCGCGGCGGGTGCTGACCGCGGGTGCGTGACTGCCGAGGTGCGGCAGCGGGCTGACCGGGCAGAAGTGCGGCGACTCGTGGAGGATGCTCCGCAGGGGCGGGACGTGCCCGGAGCCGATGATGACGAGGACGCGCCTCGTGCCGGGGCGCAGGACGCGCGTCAGGTGGTGCGCGATCCGGAAGTTCCGCGCGTACCACTGCGCGAGGAGCTCCGGCCCCCCGTAGTTCTCCCCCTCGCCGGCCGGGAGGAAGCTCCCGAACATGCTGAGGGAGTTCCCGCCCTGGAGCGCCGACTCCGAGTTGGCGTCGCGCAGCTGTTCCACGATGTGCAGCGTCCGCGCCCGCGCGGACGACGTGTCGGCGATCGCCTGCTGGACGGCCAGGATGCTGTCGCGCGCCCGTGCCAGGTCGGGACGGCGGAGCGCGAGCGCGTCGAGCGAGTCGTTCCAGATCGGCCACTCGGCGTCGCTCGGGAAGACCGCGTCGGGCTGCAGGCGGCGCGCGAGGCGGAATCCGATCTGCACGACCTCGTTGCGGGTCGGCGCCAGGGTGCCGGCGCCGTACCGCGCGAACCGCGCCACGGTGGAATCGTTGAAGGCAAGGGGCCACTCCACGGCGACCTGGTCGGGCGCCCGCGCCCCCAGCCGCGCGACGCGCTCCGCCAGTTCCGCCTGGCGCCGGGCGCCCAGGACGGCGTCCGCCTGTGGTACGATCGCGTCCTTTCCCCGAGA
>CAZPJF010000573.1:0-1788 GCA_964586095.1 uncultured Gemmatimonas sp.
GCCGTCCCGCGCACCGCGTCGTCGCGCGCTGCGTCGTCGCGCGCCTTCGCGCGCGCGCCGGACGGTGCGCACGCTGCGGCGCCCACGCCGGGCACCATCGTGCCCGTGCGCCTCCCCGACCTCGGCAGCCCCACGGCCTGCGCGAGCTTCGTCGCCTTCGGCGCGCGCACCGTGTACTCCGGCAGCCGCGTCGTCCTCCTCGAGGACACCACCGGCACCCTCGCCGGCCAGCCGACGCTCGCCGGGCAGTACGACGACGCCATCGTCGCGCTCGGCGCGGAGCTCGACGCGCGCGGCTGGCCGATCGTGCGCCAGTTCGGCGACCCGCTGGCCATGGACGCCGCCCTCGACGACGATGCCCGCGCCCGCATCCTGATCACGCCGCGGCTCAACCAGAAGGCCGGGGGCGCGATCCTCGGCGCGGCGATCCCCTGCGACTTCTTCTCGCGGGCGATCTTCCCGTCGAGCAACGTGGGCGAGATGGTGTACGCGCAGGCCCCGACCGCGCCGGGCCCCGGCTACGGCGCGGGGACCGCGGCGCAGTGGCGCCACGAGATGCGCGCCACGCTGGTGCACGAACTCAAGCACGTCGCGTCGATGGCCGAACGGATCTCGCGCGGCTGGCCGCTCGAGCAGCCGTGGCTGGAGGAGGCGCTCGCGCGGCACGCGGAGGAGCTCTACGCCCGCGACGCGTTCGGCGTGGCGCGCTACGCCGACGCCGGCTTCGCCGCGACGCTCGCGTGCGAACTCTCGCCGGCGCTCCCCGCCTGCGCCGACGCGCCGCGCGCGATGCGCCCGCACGTGGAGGCGCTCTGGGACTTCCTCGCCGATCCCGGCGGACGGTCGCCGCTCGGCAGCGAGACCGCCGGGGACCTCGCGTTCTACGGCAGCGCGTGGGCGCTGACGCGCTGGGCGTTCGATGACGCGCTGCTCGACGAGCCCGCGACCTACGCCGCGCTCACCGCCAGCGCGGGCACGGGCGTCGGCAACCTGGAGCTGCGCACGGGCCGCAGCTGGGAGGAGCTGCTCACGCGATGGTCCGTCGCGATGGCGACCGATGGGCGCCCGGGGTTCGCCCCCGCCGCCGGCACGCCGCGCTTCGCGAGCTGGGACCTGCGCGGGATCTTCCAGGGGCTCTGCGACGCGATCGGCAGCTGCCTGCTCGCCGCCGAGGACCCGCCGCGCTTCTCGCGGCCGGAGCCGCTGCAGCCGCTCGCGCTGGCGGGCGGGACCTTCGCGCGCGACCTGTCGCCGATCGCGCCCGGCGGCTTCGCGGTGCTCGACCTTCGGATCCCGGTCGGGATCACCGGGCAGGCGATCGAGCTCCGCGGCCGGCAGGGTGCGCCGCTGCCCGGCACGGCGCGGATGGCGGTGGTCCGGATCGAGTAGCCGCCCCCCGGACGCCGCGCGGCGAGGCTCGCCGCGCGGTCACTGCTCGCGGAGCGCGACCATCGGCGTCTCGCGGAACACGTCGCGGCCGGTGAGCAGGCCGATCGTGACCGCGAGCGCCGTCATCGCGGCCGCGATGCCGAGCGCGGGGAGCGGCGCCGGCGTGAACGTCCCCTTGAAGACGAAGGTCACGAGCGCCCACGAGCCGCCGAGCGCGAGGAGCATCCCGGTGAGGCTCCCGAGCAGGCCGAGCAGCGCGTACTCCGCGAGGAGGATCCGGCCGATCTGCGCGCGCGTGGCGCCGAGCGTCTTGAGGAGGACGCCCTCGCGCAGGCGGTCGCGCCGCGTGGCCGCCACGGCGCTGAAGAGCACCGGGATGCCCATCGCGAGGCTGAAGAG
>CAZPJF010000574.1:0-1784 GCA_964586095.1 uncultured Gemmatimonas sp.
GCGATCGCGATGAACGTGATGGCGATCTCGCTCGCGCTCTACTCGGGGCTCTTCGGCGGGATCGAGCCGGAGTTCGAGCGCTACTTCCGGTGGACGAGCCTCGTGCTCGTGGTGCCGGCGATCGTGTGGCCGGGGCGCGTCTTCTTCACGAGCGCCTGGCAGGCGCTGCGGCTCGGCCGGCTGCACATGGACGTGCCGATCGCGCTCGCGCTCGCGGCGGGGGTGGGACAGGGCGCGCTCAACACCCTCCGCGACAGCGGGCCGATCTACTTCGACGCGGTCACCACGCTGATCCTGCTGCTCCTCGTGGGGCGGTACCTGCAGCACCGCGCGCAGCGGACCGCGGCGGACGCGGCGGCGCTGCTCGGCGCGCTCGCGCCGGCCACCGCGCGCGTGATCGATGCCGGGACGGGGGCGGTGAGCGAGATCCCCACCGAGGCGGTGGTGGCAGGGATGGAGCTCGACGTGCGCGCCGGCGACACGCTCGCCGCCGACGGCGTGGTGGTCCGGGGGGACTCGGCGATGGACCTCGCGCTGCTCACGGGCGAGTCGCGCCCCGTCTCGGTGCGCGCGGGGGACGCGGTGTACGCCGGCACGGTGAACCTGAGTGCGCCGCTCGCGGTGCGCGTGGAGCAGGCGGGGGCGGAGAGCCGGCTCGGCCGGCTGCTGCGCGACGTCGAGCAGGGCGCGCGCACGCGCGCGCCGGTGGTGCTCTTCGCCGACCGCGTGGCGGGGTGGTTCATCGCGGCGGCGCTCGCGCTCGCGGCCACGACCGCGCTGCTCTGGTGGTCGCGCGACCGCGCCGCGGCGATCGACCACGCGATCGCGCTCCTCGTGGTGACCTGTCCCTGCGCGCTCGCGATGGCCACGCCGCTCGCGTTCACGGTGGCGATCGGGCGGGCGGCGGCACGCGGGATCCTGATCAAGGGCGGGCACGCGCTCGAGGCGCTGACCGCGCGGGGCACGCTCTTCCTCGACAAGACGGGGACGCTCACCGAGGGGCGGCTCGCGCTCGAGGCGTGGGAGGGGAGCGACGGGACCCGGCGGCTCGTGCTCGCGGCGGAGGGGCGGTCGCGGCACCCGATCGCGGCGGCCTTCGCGCGGGCGTGGGAGGGCACGGCCGGCGCCGCCGGCCCCAGCGATTCGGTCGAGCCGGTCGACGTGCTCGAGACCCTCGGTGCGGGCGTCGAGGCGCGCATCGCCGGCCGCGTGGTGCGCGTCGGGAAGCCGCCCTGGGTGCTGGAGGCGGTCACGGACCCGGCGACGCGGACGCGCGCCGCGCGCGAGCTCGCCGCGCCCGACGCCGCGGCCCGCACCACGGTGCTGGTGGCCGTGGACGGCGTGCTCGCCGGCCGCGCGACGTTCGGCGACCCGCTGCGGGCCGAGGCGCGTGCCGCGGTCGCCGCGCTCCGCGCGGCGGGGTGGCAGGTGCGCATCCTCAGCGGCGATGCCACGCCGGTGGTGGAGCGCGTGGCGCGCGAACTCGGGCTCGATCCGGGGGCGCACGAGGGCGGTGCGACGCCCGAGCGCAAGCGCGACGCCGTGCTCGCCGTGCGCGCGCACGGCCCGGTGGTGATGGTCGGCGACGGGGTCAACGACGCCGCCGCGATCTCGGCGGCGACCGTGGGCATCGCGGTGCGCGGGGGGGCGGAGGCCTCGATGGCGGCGGCGGACGTCTACCTGGCGCAGGGCGGGATCGGCGCGCTGCAGGAGCTGCTCGACGGCGCGCGCCGCACGACGCGCATCATCCGCCGCAACATGGCGATCGCGCTCGGCTACAACGC
>CAZPJF010000575.1:0-1783 GCA_964586095.1 uncultured Gemmatimonas sp.
GAGACGACGATGCCGGGGAGGCCGCGTTCGTCAGGGTCGCGGGTGCCGTTGGCGTTGGCGTCGAGGAAGGCGACGCCGGTGATCTCGCCACGCTGTGCGCCGGCGAGGCTCGGGGCGGTGGGGAGCAGGAGCGCGAGCAGGAGTCCCGAGCGGGCGAGACGATGGTTCACCGCAGTCTCCTGTGTGGTGCGGGCAACGGTATCACGTACGGCGGCGCGCGCCGGCCGGAAGATCGCCGCGCACGCGAGACTCCGCAACGCGTCAGGGCCCGAGCACCTCCCGCACCTGATGCGCCAACGCGTTCGGGTGGAACGGCTTCTGCAGGAAGTCCACCTCCTCGTGCAGGATGCCGTGCCGTATCACCGCGTCGTCGGTGTAGCCGGAGAGGTAGAGCACCTTCATCTCGGGCTGGAGCCGCAGCAACCGCTCGGCGAGCACCCGCCCGCCCACGCCGGGCAGGACGACGTCCGTGACCAGCAGGTGAATGCGCTCCCGATGGCTCGTGGCGACCCGCATGGCTTCCTCGCCGTGACGCGCCTCCAGGACCGTATAGCCGCACCGCTCGAGCGTGACGCGTGCCAATGCCCGGACGGCGTCCTCGTCCTCGACCAGCAGCAGCGTCTCCGTCCCGCGCGGGACTGGACCGACCACCTGCCGCGCCTGGAGGCTCGTCGCGGCCTCCTCGACGCGCGGGAGGTAGATCCTGAACGAGCTCCCCGCTCCGGGCTCGCTCTGCACGTCGATCGACCCGGCACTCTGCTTCACGATGCCGTGGATCACCGCCAGTCCCAGACCAGTGCCCTTCCCGGGTCCCTTGGTGGTGAAGAAGGGCTCGAACAGGTGCCGCTTGACCTCCTCGGTCATGCCGACCCCCGTATCGCTGACCGACAGCACCACATACTGACCGGGCCGCACCTCCGGATGGCGTTGGGCGTACGCCTCGTCGAGGACGACACTGCCGGTCTCGATGGTGAGCTTGCCGCCCAGCGGCATGGCGTCGCGGGCGTTCACCGCGAGGTTCAGGAGCACCTGCTCCATCTGCCCCGGATCGCACTTCACGCTGCCGAGTTGGGGCTCCAGCGTCACCATCAGCTCGATGTCCTCGCCGATCAGGCGGCGGAGCATCCGCTCGGTGTCCCGGACGACCTCGTTCAGGTCCAGCACCTTCGGCGTCAGCACCTGCTGCCGACTGAATGCCAGCAGCTGCCGCGTCAACGATGCCGACCGCGCCCCCGCCTTGCCGATCTCCTCCAGCATCCTCCGGTCCGGATCATCCGGGGGGGTCGATTGCAGCAGCAGGTCGCAGTATCCGTTGATGATGGTCAGCAGGTTGTTGAAGTCGTGCGCCACGCCGCCGGCCAACTGGCCGACGGCCTCCATCTTCTGCGCCTGCCGGAACCGCTCCTCGAGCCGTCGCTGGTGGCTGACGTCGAGGAAGGTCACGACCGCCCCGATGAGCTCCTTGCCTCGCCACATCGGGTAGGCGAAGTACTCGACGTCGAACTTCGTCCCGTCGAGGCGCCAGAAGACCTCGTCCTTGACGTTGACGCCTTGCCGCGTCTCGAAGGTCCGGTTGATCGGGCATTCCGCCTCGGGGTAGGGGCGGCCATCCGCACGGTGGTGATGCACCGTGGCGTGCATGTTCCTCCCCTTCAGTTGCCCAGGGTCGTCGAATCCGAGGATGTAATGGTGGTGCTTGTGACAGTTGTTCCACGAGCTATTTAGTATAACATACCGCAATTGATAGACAAAGAAACATTGAATAGATGTACGCACGTATTAA
>CAZPJF010000576.1:0-1781 GCA_964586095.1 uncultured Gemmatimonas sp.
CGGAGATCCTGGAGCAGCTCCGCACCGACCGGCGCTGGCCGGCGTGGGAGGAGCCCACCTGGCACGATTACCTGAAGCCGGCAAACTTCGCGCTGCAGGCGCTCTGGAGGGAGCCGTGACGGCGGCGGGAGGCACCAGTCGCGGCGTCGCGCTCGCCGCGCTCGCCGCGCTCGGCGCGCTCCTCGCCGTCGCCCTTCCGGCAGGCGCACAGGTCGCCGTCGGCGACTCCCTCTGGCGGCTCGGCCGCATCGACGAGGCCGCCGCCGCATACCGGCGCGCGCTCGAGGAGGACCGCAACTCGGTGCGCGCCAACTTCCGCCTCGCGCAGACGCTCGCGTGGAGCCAGAACATCGACTCGGCGCTCGTGCTGCTCCGCGCCGCGCGCGCGCGCGTGCCCGACGATCCCGACCTGCTCTTCACCGAGGCGACGTACCTCTCCTGGGCGCGCCGCTGGGAGGCCGCGCTCGTGCGGTTCGACTCCATCACGACCGCGCATCCGGGCAACGACTACAACTACGTGCGCGTCGCGCGCGCGCGCACGCTCTCGTGGGCCGGCCGGCTCGAGGAGGCCGAGGCCGGGTATCGCGCGGTGCTCGCGCGCGATCCCGCCGACCGGGATGCGCGCTTCGGGGTGGGGCAGGTGCGCGCCTGGAGCGGTGACCTCGACGCGGCCACGGCCGCGTACGAGTCGCTGCTCGTGGACGACCCTGCCGAGGTGCGCGTGCTCGTGGCGCTCGGCAACGTGCGGCTCTGGCAGGGCCGGCCCGCGCGCGCGCGCGAACTCGCGGCGCGCGCCGCCGCGCGCGACAGCGCGAACGGCGAGGTCCGCGACCTGGAGCGCGCGATCGCGGCCCAGGTCGCCCCCCGCGGCGAGGCCTCGCAGGACTGGAGCGAGGACTCCGACCGCAACCGCAACCAGTGGCAGCTCGTGTCGGTGCGCACCATCGTCGGCGACGGCGTCCGCGTGGGCGCGGCCGCCGGCGCCCTCCTCGCGACCGACCCGGCGCGGACCTCGCGCCGGTGGCTCGCCGAGGGGAGCGTCAGCGTGCCGGTGTGGCGCGGGAGCGTGAGCGCCGCGGTCGCGGTGCGCTCGCTCGCGCCCGATGCGCTCGTCCCCGGCGACCCGGCGCCCCCCGCGCGCGCCGTGCTCGCCGGGCGGCTCGGCGTGCAGCAGCGCCTCACGGCGTCGCTCTCGCTGGGGGCCGGCGTCGCGCGCTGGCCGTTCGACGAGATCGCCGCGATCATGCCGCTGGCGCTCGACATCACGCAGTGTGACGTGAACGGCGAGTGGCGCGCGCGGCCGCGGCTCACGGTGAACGCCGGCGTGGGCCTCCTCGACTACAGCGACGGGAATGCGCGGCGCTCCTGGTCGCTGCGCGCGTCGCAGCGGCTCGCGCGCGGGTTCACGGTCGGCGCGCTCGTGAACGGCTTCGGCTTCGCGGAGCGGGCGCCCCGGTACTTCTCGCCGTCCGCCTTCGCGTCCGGCGAGGCGACGGCCGGCTGGTCCCGCGAGGGGACACGCTGGAGCGGCGCGATCGCGGGAGGGGTGGGCGCGCAGCGCATCGAGTCGCGCGCGACGCAGCTGCAGTGGCACGCGGATGGGCGGATCGCACGGCAGTGGGGCCCGCGGTGGGCCCTCGACCTGCACGGCGGACGCAGCACGAGCGCGGCGGCCTCCGCCGTCGGGGCCTATGCGTACACGACGGTCGGCCTGAGCCTGCGCCGGACCTTCTGAGCCCGGCCGGGCCCGCCCGGCGGCGTCGGCCGCCGGGGCGCGCGGG
>CAZPJF010000577.1:0-1769 GCA_964586095.1 uncultured Gemmatimonas sp.
TCGAGCCGGGCATCGACGGCCTCATCCACATCTCCGACATGAGCTGGACCAAGCGGGTCCAGCACCCGTCGGAGGTGGTGAAGAAGGGCGACTCGGTCGACGTCGTGATCCTCAACATCGACTCCGACAACAAGCGCATCTCGCTCGGCCTCAAGCAGGCGAGCGAGGATCCGTGGCTCCGCATCGGCGAGACCTACCCGGTCGGCACCGAGCTCCCGGGCAAGGTCGCGCGCCTGATGGACAAGGGCGTGGTCGTCGACGTCGGCAACGACATCGAGGGCTTCGTCCCGCTCTCGCACCTCAACCTCACCGGCCAGCAGATCAACAGCCCGGCCGACGTGGCGTGGGAGGGCATGGCGATCAACGTGCGCATCCTCGAGGTCGACCCGATCCACCGCCGCATCGTGCTCGGCGTCATCGACATCCCGGCGGGGCAGGAGCGCCCGGCGGAGCCCTCGAAGGTGCACACCGAGGACGAGGTGCCCGAGATCCCGGTGGACCTCGACCCCGACATGGACGCCTGACCGCGGGTCACTCCGTGATGGTCCGACGCCCCGGCCGCGACGTCTGCGGCCGGGGCGTCGTCGTTCGCGTGACCATCCTCCGCCACCCGGGGTAGTACGGGCATGAGACACCGCTTCCGCCAGCTGGCCACCTGCGCCTCCCTCGCCGCGGCGCTCGCGGCGTGCGAGACCGCCGTCGGCGTCGTGCCGCCGGCCGGCGACGCGCCCACCATCGCCGTGGTCACCACGTCGGTCGCGCCGGGCGCGCTCGTCGAGCTCCGCACCAGCAACGCCGACGACCGGACCTGGGGCTATCCCTCGCCGTGCAACACCGCGATCGAGCGGCTGCAGGGCGGCGTCTGGGTGACGGTCCAGGATTCCCGCCTCGGCGTCTGCATCGGGGTCGTCTACACCGTCGCGCCCGGGGTGGTCGAGGCCCGGCAGCTGCCCGCGCCCGCGCAGGACGGCACCTACCGGATCCGTGCCTACTGGACACTGCCGACGGGCGGTGAGACGTCGACCCTCTCGAATGCGTTCGAGGTGCGCGGCGACGGCGATGTGCGCCTGTTCGCGATGAACGCCCCGATCGCGGCCGGCGCGAGCCTGACCGTGCGGGTGGTGAACACCACGACCTTCACGTGGGGCTACAACACCTGCGCCTGGGGGCGCTTCCAGCGGCGGGTCGGTGACGCGTGGACCTCGACCGGCGAGCCCCTCTGGCTCTGCACGGCGCAGCTCGACCCGCTCGGGCCGGCGGCGATGATCGAGATCCCGGTGACGGTCCCGGCGGAGTTCGCGGCGGGCACCTACCGCTTCACGCAGCGCTTCACGCGCACCGACGCCGCCGTCGTCGCGGCCACAGCGGCCTTCACGGTCGAGTAGCGGCGCTGTCAGCCGCCCCGCGGGGCGGCTAGGTTTCCCGCCATGTCCATGCGCGAGAAACTCGAACTCCTCGACCGCCGCCGCGCCGAATCGGAGCTCGGCGGCGGCGCCGAGAAGCTGAAGCAGCAGCACGCCAAGGGGAAACTCTCCGCCCGCGAGCGGCTCGACGTCCTCCTCGACGAGGGGAGCTTCGTGGAGCTCGACCGCTTCGTCACGCACCGCTCCAGCGACTTCGGCCTCGACCGCCAGCGCCCGTACGGCGACGGCGTCGTGACCGGCTACGGCCGGATCGACGGCCGCCTCGTCTACGTCTTCTCGCAGGACTTCACCGTCTTCGGCGGGTCCCTCTCCGAGGCGCACGCGGCGAAGGTCTGCAAGGTGATG
>CAZPJF010000578.1:0-1743 GCA_964586095.1 uncultured Gemmatimonas sp.
TCGAGGCCGAGCTGCGTGGGCTTGATGCTGATCTCGCCGCGCAGTCCGCGCGCCCGTCCCAGCCCGCCGCACCCGCGCGCGCGGCGGCTCCCGCGCAGCCCGCCCCCGAGATCGCCTTCCGCGCGCCACGCGACGGTGCCGTGGTCGACCGCGAGTTCACCGTCGTGTTCGGCCTGCGCAACTACGGCGTGGCGCCCGCCGGGGTGAACATCCCGGGCACGGGCCATTTCCACATCCTGATCGACGTCGAGCCCCCCGCGCCCGGCGTCGTGATCCCCGCCGACTCGCTGCACCGCCACTACGGCGGCGGCCAGATCGAGACGCGGCTCACGCTCCCTCCGGGGCGCCACACCCTGCGGCTCGTGCTCGCGGACCACGAGCACAAGGTGATCGGCCCGCAACTCATCAGCCGCCCGATCACCGTCACCGTTCGCGCGCGGCCGTAGCGATCCTGGCCGTCGAGGCGCCGCCGCGGCCGCCCGCACCGCCGCCGCGCATCCCGTCTCCGCATCCCTCCCCCGAATGACGAAGGCCCGCCCGGCAACGCCGGGCGGGCCTTCGTCCGCCTTCATCCTCCACCCTTCATCGCCGAGCGACCGGCTCCAGCCGAACGAGCCGGCTCGCTCCCCCCGCCTGATCCTCGAACGCGAGGTAGATGAACCCCTCCGGCCCCTGCCGGATCGCCCGCACGCGCCCCTGGCCTTCGACGAGATTCTCGACCGACTTCACGCGCGCGCCGTCCATGGTGAGCCGCACGAGGCGCTGGCCCACCATCCCGCCGGCGAAGAAGTTCCCCTTCCACTCGGGGAACTTGTCACCCGTGTAGGCGAAGAGCCCGGAGATGCCGATCGAGGGCACCCACACGTTCACCGGCTGCTCCATGCCCTCGCGCGTCGTTCCCGCGTGGATCGCGGTGCCGGAGCGGTAGTTCACGCCGAAGCCGATCACGGGCCACCCGTAGTTCTTCCCCGCCTGGTCGAGGTTGAGCTCGTCACCGCCCTGCGGGCCGTGCTCGTTCGTCCAGAGCTGGTTCGTCTCCGGATGCACCATGATGCCCTGCACGCTGCGATGCCCGTAGCTCCAGATCTCCGGGAGCGCGCCAGGCGTGTTCACGAACGGGTTGTCGGCCGGCACCCGGCCGTCGTCGTGCAGGCGGATCACCTTGCCATGGTGCGTGGAGAGGTCCTGTGCCGGATGCTTCTCGAGGTCGCCCGTCGGCGGCACCTGCCGGTCGCCGAGCGTGGCGAAGAGGTAGCCATCGCGGTCGAACGCGAGCCGCGAGCCGTAGTGGCCGCGCCCCGCGGACCACATCTTCGCCTCGAAGACCTCCTGCACGTCGTTGAGACGGTCATTCGCCCAGCGGCCGCGCGCGATCGCGGTCGTGCCCTGCGACCCGTCGGCGTTCGGCTTGGAGTAGGTGAGATAGACGAGCTGGTTCTCGGCGAACTTGGGGTGGAGCAGCACGTCGAGCAGGCCCCCCTGGCCGGAGGCCCGCACGGCGGGCACGCCCGGGACCGGGTCGGGCAGCAGCTTGCCGCCGCGGATCAGGCGCAGCGCGCCGCCGCGCTGCGTGACCAGGATGTCGCCGTTCGGCAGGAACGCGAAGGCCCAGGGGCTCACGAGTCCATCGACGACGGTGACGATGCGGTAGTCGTGGAGCTGCGACTTGAAGGTCGGCTGCGCGGCGGCGGGCGCCGCGATCGCCGCGGCGAGCGCGGCGGCGAGCGCGGCGGCGGGCGCGAG
>CAZPJF010000579.1:0-1741 GCA_964586095.1 uncultured Gemmatimonas sp.
GTCAACAGATCCTCGAAGCCGCCGTCCGCGTCTACTCCGAAGCGGGCTTCCGCGGCGCCACCACCCGGCGCATCGCGGATGAGGCCGGCGTCAACGAAGTCACCCTCTTCCGGATCTTCGGCTCCAAGTCCGCCCTCATCGCGGAAGCGGTCCGCGCGCACGCCGAGTCGCGCGCGGTGGCCCCGCTCCCCGAGGTGCCGGTGGATCCGCAGCACGAACTCACCGCGTGGGCCCAGACGGATCACCGCTTCCTGCTGTCCTACGGGGGCATGATCCGCACGGCGATGGCCGAGATGCACGAACGCCCCGAATGCGCCGGCCACACGATGGCGCGGCCGGAGCAGACCCACCGCGAGCTCGTGTGCTACGTCGAGCGACTCGCGCAGCACGGCTTCATCCCCTCCGCCGCGGATGCGAAGGCCGCGGCGTCCATGCTCCAGGGGTCGATCTTCGCCGACGCGATGGGCCGCGACATGCTGCCCGAGATGCTCCCTCCCGTGGACCAGGCACCCGCCACTTACGTGCGACTCTTCCTCCGCTCCCTCGGCGCCGTCGTGGCGTCGCTCCTGCTGCTCCTCGCGCCGCTCTCGGCCGTCGCCCAGCAGGCCGCTCCCGCTCCCGCCGCGCTCTCCCTCGCCGACGCCCTGCGGCTCGCCGAGTCGAAGAGCGAGGGCGTCCGGATCGCCGGCGCCGGCGTCACCCGTGCGCGCGGCCAGCAGGCTCAGGCCAATGCGCAGCGCCTCCCGCAGGTGAACGGCTCCGCCGGCTACCAGCGCGCCATCCAGAACCAGTTCCAGGCGATCACCGAGCGCTTCCCCTCCGAGCCCGACACCACCTCCGGTGGCGGCGGCGGGGCGGGCGGCTTCGGCGCGATCTCGCAGATCTTCGCCGCGCCCAACACGTTCACGTTCACGCTCTCGGGCACCCAGAACCTCTACACGGCGGGGCGCATCGGCGCCGCGCGCGCCGGGGCGAACGCCGGGCGCGAGGCCGCCGAGCTCGGGCTCACGTCGGCCCGCGCGCAAGCCGCGCTCGACGCCGCGCAGGCGTACTTCGACGCGGTCGCGGCCGACCGCTTCGTGGCGATCGCCGAGAGCTCGCTCGTGCTCGTGGAGCGCACGCTCGCGCAGACGCAACTCGCGCGCGAGGTCGGCTCGGCGTCGGAGTTCGACCTGCTCCGGGCCCGCGTCGCACGCGACAACCAGCGGCCGGCGGTGATCCAGGCGCGCGGCGCGCGCACCTCCGCCTACCTGCGCCTCAAGCAGCTGCTCGACCTCCCGCTCGCCGAGCCGCTCACGCTCACCACGCCGATCCGTGACGACGCGGAATCGGGGGGTCCGGCGGCCGCGGGAGGCGCGGTGGGGCCCATCACGCTCCCCGACGCCCGCACGGTCACCCCCGACACGAGCGCGGCGGCGCGCGCCACGGTGCGGCAGGCCGAGGCGCAGGTGTCGGCGTCCGAGATGGCGCTCAAGGCGGCCCGCCTCTCGCGCCTCCCGTCCGTGCAGCTCTCGAGCACCTACCAGCGCTTCGCCTACCCGCCGGAGGGCACGTTCCTCCCGTCGGCCATCGATCTCTACTTCCCGAACTGGACGGTGACGCTCGGCCTCTCCTTCCCGGTACTCACCGGGGGACGCCTCCGCGGCGATCGGCTCGTCGCCGAGGCGAATCTCACCGAGGCGCAGCAGCGGCTGCAGCAGAGCCGCGAGGGCGCGTCGCTCGACGCGCTGCTCGCGATCAC
>CAZPJF010000580.1:0-1733 GCA_964586095.1 uncultured Gemmatimonas sp.
CTCCCTGCCCTGACCGCACTCGCCGCGGCCTCGCCGGTGCTCGCGCAGCAGGCGGAATGCCCGGTCGACCTGTACCAGCCGAGCCAGCTCGCGCAGGCGAGCCTGACGATCAGCCGCGCCGCGCAGATGGGCGAGGCCCCCGAGGCCCAGAAGGTCCTCAAGGACGCGATGAAGTTCCTGCAGGACGAGAAGCGGCTCGCGTCCAATCCCGTCGGCGCCGGCTTCCTCAAGGCCCAGATCTACGTCCTCTGGCTCCACCAGGCGGACGTGACCGGCACCATCACGAACGAGAAGCTGAACGCCAAGGGCCCGAAGACCGACACCGTCGACCTCATCCCGGCGGTCGACTCGCTCCTCAAGCAGGTCGAGGCGCTCGGCCCCGGCTGCCACGCGCAGACCCTCCAGTGGCGCGCCGCGAAGCCGTGGACGGAGCGGATCAACAAGGTCTACAAGTTCCTGGACGCCGCCGACCTCGACTCGGTCGAGTTCTACCTGAAGCAGACCGTGCAGCTCTACGCGGTCTCGCCCTACGTGCACAACGCGCAGGCGCAGCTCGCGCAGAAGCGCGGCGACACGCCCGCGATGCTCGCGCACCTGCGGCTCGCGATCACGGAGGCGGCGAAGGACACGTCGATGCGCGAGACGCAGCGGCAGATGGAGTTCCAGCTCGCGCAGACCGCGGCCGGCTGGGCGATGACCGGCGGCGCCGCCGAGAAGCCCGCGCTCCAGAAGGAGGCCCTCGGCCTGTACACGAAGCTGCTGCGCGAGGTGCCGGGCGGCAGCGAGGGGACGTACGCGTTCCAGGCCGCGGCGGAGATCGTGCAGCTCAACCAGGACACGGCCGCGGTCCGCGAGCTCCTCGCACCGCTGGTCGCCGAGCCCGCGCCGTACGACGACCTCACGCTCCTCATCGCGGCCGACGTGGCGCGCAGCGTGACGCGCGACGCCGACGCCAAGGCGCTCTACACCGGCGCGCTCGCGAAGAACCCCAACATCCGCGACGCGAACTACTTCCTGGCCTACATGCACTACGAGGCGAAGGAGCCGGAGAAGATGCTGCCGCTCACGGACAAGCTCATCGAGATCGACCCGTCGAACGGCGACAACTTCCTGATGCGCGCGTACGCCTACCAGCTGCTGGCGTCGGCGGAGAAGGACGCGAAGAAGAAGGCGGAGTGGGTGAAGCTGCAGGACGAGTTCGCCGGCAAGGAGAACACGCTCGCGGCGCAGCACAAGCTGCTCGTCACGCGCTTCGAGCGGCGCGCCGAGGGTGCATCGCTCGCCGGGACCATCGAGAACCTCTCGAAGGCGGCGAAGAGCTACACGCTGAAGATGGACTTCATGGACGCCGCCGGGACCGTGCTCGAGACGCTCACCGTCGAGGTGGCGAACGTGAAGCCGGGGGAGCGCGGGGCGTTCGAGTTCACCGCCACGAAGAAGGGGACCGTGGCCTACAAGTACGAGGCGCTCAAGTAGGGGTGAGGTGGGAGGATGAAGGACGGAGGGGGGCTGCGCGCGGCGCGGCTCCCCTTCGTGCATCCAGGCGCATCCAGGTGCGGGCGGGTGTGGGCGGTGCCGGAGGCGGGGCGACGTGGTCCGCGCGTTGACTCGACTCTCGGGGCCCGCTAGATTCTGGGTTCCCTTGGAACCGCGTCCTGAGCGGTCGGCCGGGGAGCGCGCGCTCGTAGCTCAATTGGATAGAGCATCTGACTACGGATCAGAAGGTTGGGAGT
>CAZPJF010000581.1:0-1726 GCA_964586095.1 uncultured Gemmatimonas sp.
CGCTGTCCTCGAGATGCTCGAGGAGGACCTCGACCTGGTCACCAGGCTTGAGGTCCGGCATGTCCTTGAACTCCTCGAGCGGGATGGTGCCCTCGCTCTTGAAGCCGATGTCGAGCACGACGAGGTTCTCGCGGATCTCGAGGACCGTCGACTTCACGATCTCGCCTTCCTCGATGGAGGCGAGCGTGCCGTTGTAGAGGTCCATCATCGCGTCGAACTCGTCCGACGACAGCTCGTCCTCGTCGTAGAGCTCGGGGCGGCGGTTCGCGAGCGGGCGCAGCTGCGCCTTCTGGGCGTCGCGCTTCTGCCGCGCGATCATCTCGGGCGACAGCGTCTCTTCAGCAATGGGCATTCTCGGGGATTCGCGGTTGGATCGGCTCGCCGCGAGCGAGGATGGGGTGGCAGGGCGGCGGGCCGGACGGCCCGCGCCCCCTCCGGACGAAGGGCCGGAGTTCGGGAGCCTTGAATGTTAGAGGAGCCGGCCCCTACCGTCAATGCCGCAACCCCTTGCGCGGGCGCGACCTACCCGGGCGCGACCTACCCGGGCGCGCCGCCCGCGGCGCCGCCCGCGGCGCCACCGCCAGCATCGACCGCATCGACCGCATCGACCGCATCGACCGCCGAGGGACCGCGCAGCGCGCGCCGCGCGAGTGCCACGATCCGGTCCACCTTTTCCTCCTGCGTCAGGTAGGTCGTGTCGATCAGCACCGCGTCCGCCGCCTGCTGCGTCTGGGCTTCGTCCTTCGCGTCGCGGTGCACGAGCGCGTCCACCTCCTCGGCCACCTCCGCCTCGGTCGGCTGCCGCTCCAGCCGCTGCACGAGCCGCCGCTTGGCGCGCTCCCAGGAGTCCGCCACCAGGAAGATCTTCACCCGGGCATGCGGGAAGACCGCCGTACCCATGTCGCGCCCGTCGACGACGATCGCGTGCCCCTCGGCGGCGCGGCGCACCATGGTGTTCACCCACGCGCGGACCAGCGGCATCCGCGCGACGAGCGACACCCGCGAGGTCACCGCCTGCCCGCGCAGCTCCGCCTCCGCGTCGCGCCCGCCCACGTGCACGTGGAAGGTCGTCTCCCCGGGCACGAGCGTGACGGCCTCGGCGGCCTCGAGCACCAGCGCCTCCGTCCAGAGGGTGCTGTCCGGGGCGCGCCGCAGCGCGCTGGCCGTGGCCCCGCGGTAGAGCGCGCCCGAGTCGACGTGCCGGAAGCCGAGGACCCGGGCGACCCACTTGGCGGTGCTGGACTTCCCCGACGCGGCGGGCCCGTCGATGGCGACGACGAGCGGACGACGGCGGTCAGCGGCTTCGGGCATGGGCGAGGTCATCCCAGAAGGTAGGGTACGACACCACCGCGCACGACGGGTCGTCGATCGTGATCGCATTGCCGGGCACGGCGCCGAGGACGCCGAAGGCCATGGCGATTCGGTGATCGCCATGCGTCACCACGCGCCCTGCAAGGGCGCGCCCGCTCCCGCGCACGACGAACCCGTCGGGCAGCTCGTCGGCGTCCGCGCCGACGGCGCGCAATGCGGTCACCACGGCGGTGATGCGATCGCTCTCCTTGACGCGGAGCTCGGCGGCACCCGTGACCCGGGTCTCGCCGTCGGCGCGGGCCGCCACGCAGGCGAGGAGCGGCAGCTCATCGATCAGCGCCGGCACTTCGTCGGGCGCGACGGTGACCCCGCGCAGCGTCCCGCCCTGCGGCCGCAGCGTGCCCACCGGTTCCCC
>CAZPJF010000582.1:0-1725 GCA_964586095.1 uncultured Gemmatimonas sp.
ACGGCAGGTCGGGGGCGTCGGCCAGCGCCGCCTTGAGCGTCTCGCGGCCCACGATGAGCCGCTGCACCTCGGTGGCGCCCTCGTAGATGCGCAGCGCGCGGATGTCGCGGTAGAGCCGCTCCACCACCTCGCCCACGCGCACGCCGCGCCCGCCGTGCAGCTGCACGGCGCGGTCGATCACGCGGCTCGCGAGCTCGGTGGCGCCGAGCTTGGCCATCGCCGCCACGGCGGTCGTGCGCCCCGGCTGCGTGTCGCGCTGCCACGCGGCGCGGTAGGTGAGCAGCGCCGCGGCGTCGACGTCGGTCGCCATGTCGCCGACGATCGCCTGCGCGAGCGGCTGCGTCGCCAGCGTCGCGCCGAACATCGCGCGTGCGTTGGCGTGCGCCAGCGTCTCCGCGAGCGCGCGCCTCGCGAAGCCCACCGCCGCCGCCGCGACGGAGGTGCGGAAGATGTCGAGCGTCTGCATGGCGAGCGCGAAGCCGCGCCCCGGCTCGCCGAGCCGGTGGTCGTCGGGCACCACGCACCCGTCCAGGCGCACGGTGGCCAGCGGGTGGGGTGCCATCACCGCGATCCGCTCGCCCGCGTCGAGCCCCGGGGTCGCCGCCGGCACGACGAAGGCGCTGATCCCCTTGGCGCCGGCGGCGGCCGCGTCGCTCCGCGCGAACACGCAGTAGAAGTCCGCGATGCCGCCGTTGGAGATCCAGGTCTTCTCGCCGTCGAGGCGCCAGCCGCCGGCGACCCGCGCGGCGCGCGTGGCGATGGCCGCCACGTCGGAGCCCGCGTCGGGCTCGGAGAGCGCGAAGGCGGCGATCGCCTCGCCGCGTGCGACCTTCGGGAGCCACGTCGCGCGCACGGCCTCCTCGCCGCCGAGCGAGATGGCGCCGGAGCCCAGTCCCTGCATGGCGAAGGCGAAGTCCGCGAGCGGATCGTGCGCGGCGAGCGCCTCGCGGAGCACGCAGAGCGCGCGCGACTCGATGCGGTCCGATGCGCCGCCCCACGCGCGCGGGACGGCGTGCCGCAGGAAGCCGGCGGCCCCCAGCCGCCGCACCCACTCGCGGCAGGCGGCGTCGGCGTCGTCGTGCGGCACCCGCTGGCGGCCCGCCCAGTCGGCCGCCTCCCGCGCGAGCGCGCCGTGCGGCGCGTCGAGGAACGGCCAGTCGAGGTGCGAGGGCGCCGCCACGTCAGTTCCCCTCGAAGGCCGGCGTCCCCTTGGCGGCGAACGCCTCGAACGCGCGGCGGAAGTCCTGCGTCCCCATGCAGAGCGCCTGCGCCTGTGCCTCCATCTCGATCGCGGTCTCCACCGAGACGCTCCATTCCTGCTCGAGCATCCGCTTGGTCATCGCGTGGGCGAAGGCCGGGCCGCTCGCGAGCGCCGCGGCCCGCGCGGTGGCGTCCGCGAGGAGGGCGTCGGGCTCGACGATGGCGTTGTAGAAGCCCCACCGCTCGCCCTCCGCCGCGTCGAAGGCGCGTCCCGTGTAGAGCAGCTCGGCGGCGCGCCCCTGCCCGATGATGCGCGGCAGCATCGCGCAGGCGCCCATGTCGCAGCCGGCGAGCCCCACGCGCGTGAACAGGAACGCCGTGCGCGAGCGCGGCGTCGTGACGCGCAGGTCCGACGCCATGGCGAGGATCGCCCCCGCCCCGGCCGCGACGCCGTCGACCGCGGCGACGATCGGCTGCGGGCAGGCGCGCATCGCCTTCACGAGGTCGCCGGTCATGCGGGTGAAG
>CAZPJF010000583.1:0-1720 GCA_964586095.1 uncultured Gemmatimonas sp.
GAGCTGCACGGCCGCGGGCTCGGCTGGGCGGTCGACGTGTGGGACGTCGCGGGGCGGCGGCTCCGCGGCGCCGCCGGCGAACTGGTCTGCACGCGGCCCTTCCCGTCGATGCCGGTGGCGTTCTGGGACGACCCCGACGGCCGCAAGTACCGGGCGGCGTACTTCGAGTCCTTCCCGGACGCCTGGCGGCACGGCGACTGGGCCGAGATCACGGCGCATGACGGCCTGGTGATCCACGGGCGCAGCGACGCGACGCTCAACCCCGGCGGCGTGCGGATCGGGACGGCGGAGATCTACCGCCAGGTGGAGCAGATGCCCGAGGTGATCGAGAGCGTCGTCATCGGGCAGGAGGTGGGGGCGGGGGACGGGAAGGACGTGCGGATCGTGCTCTTCGTCCGGCTGCGCGGCGACATCGCGCTGGACGACGCGCTGCGCGAGCGGATCCGCGCGCGCATCCGCGCGGGCACGAGTCCGCACCACGTCCCCAAGGTGATCCTCGCGGTGGCGGACATCCCGCGTACCATCAGCGGCAAGATCTCGGAGATCGCCGTGCGCGACGTGGTGCACGGACGGCCGGTGAAGAACACGGACGCGCTGGCGAACCCGCAGGCGCTGGCGCTCTACCGGGACCTCCCGGCGCTGCGCCCGTGACGGCCGCCGCCGCGCGGCCACCCGAGGCCGGACCCGCCGCGCATCCCGGCGCGTATATTCTCCGGATGACCGGTCCGACCCCTCCCGAGGAGGTCCCGATGCGCCAAGCCGACTGGTGGACCCTCAGCGCCTGGGGCCGCTGGTGGACGAGCGCCCGCACCGGCGCGCGCGCGAACTGAGCGCCGCCCGCTGCAGCAGGGACGGCCGGCGCGCGCTGGCGTCCCCGCCTCCCGCACGGCCGTCGCCTCCTCCCTCCATCCTCCAGCCTCAGTCCCATGGCCACCGCCACCAAGCCCGCCGCCGAGCCGGCCCACGACACCTTCCCGATCAACGGCACCGACTACATCGAGTTCTGGGTCGGCAACGCCAAGCAGTCCGCGCTCTTCTACCGCGCCGCGTTCGGCTTCCAGTGGAAGGGGTACCGCGGCCCCGAGACCGGCGTGCGCGACCGCGCCAGCTACCTGCTCGAGCAGGGGAAGATCCGGCTCGTCCTCACCTCGCCGCTGGGGCCCGAGGGGGAGATGGCGGCGCACGTCGCGCTGCACGGGGACGGCGTGCGCGACATGGCCTTCTGGGTGGACGATGCGCGCGACGCCTACACCAAGGCGATGGAGCGCGGCGCCGTCTCGGCCCGCGCCCCGGAGGTGCTCACGGACGAGCACGGCGAGATCGTGATCGCGGCGATCCGCACGTACGGCGACACGATCCACTCGATCGTCGAGCGCCGGAACTACCGCGGGCTCTTCATGCCCGGCTTCCGCGCGGTCGCGTCGCCGTACATGCCGGCCGAGGTCGGGCTCAAGTACGTGGACCACTGCGTCGGGAACGTCGAGCTCGGCCGGATGAACCACTGGGTCGAGTTCTACTCGCGCGTGCTCGGCTTCTACAACCTGCTGTCGTTCGACGACAAGACCATCAGCACCGAGTACTCGGCGCTCATGTCGAAGGTCATGAGCAACGGGAACGGCCGCATCAAGTTCCCCATCAACGAGCCGGCGCAGGGGAAGAAGAAGTCGCAGATCGAGGAGTACCTCGACTTCTACCGCGGCCCCGGGGTGCAGCACATCGC
>CAZPJF010000584.1:0-524 GCA_964586095.1 uncultured Gemmatimonas sp.
CTCGGCCTTCTGGTTGTTGATGATCACCTGGAACTGCTTGATCGTCGAGTCGAACGATGCCATCTGCGCCGTCATCGTGGCGTTGTTCGCCGTCAGCTGGCTCACGCGGCGGCGGCTCTGGGCCAGCCGCTCCTCCGACTCGCGCAGCCGCTCGGTGAGGCCCTTCACGCGCTCGGCCAGCGCCTGGCGCGCCTGCGTCGGCGACATCTGCTCCATCTCGCCGCTCGCCGAGACCACCGGCTGGCCGCTCTTCACCTTGTCGAGCTCGCCGTTCACCTCGGCGATGAACTGCGAGGTCGCGACGACCTCCTTGAGCAGCGAGTCCTTCTCCGACGAGATCGAGGCGACCTGCTCGAGCTGCCGGTCGTACTCCGACTTGGACACGCAGCCCGTGGCGACGATCGCCAGGGCACCGGCCAGGATGAGCTTCTTCATGATCTGACTCCGTGGGGGATCTTCGAGAGGGTGGGGGGGCACGGGCCGGGCCCGTGCCCGTCCGTCCGCGCTACTCGCTAGATCGGAAG
>CAZPJF010000584.1:534-867 GCA_964586095.1 uncultured Gemmatimonas sp.
CCCCCCCCCCCCCCCGTGCCTACGAGCCCCGGCCCCCCGCACCTTTTTCTTATCTTCATCATCGCCCCCGGGGGGGAATCAGGTCTTGGGGGGGGGGGGCACGGGCCGGGCCCGTGCCCGTCCGTCCGCGCTACTCGCCGGCTTCGGCGTCGTCCGGCGCCGCCTCGACGACGGCGCCCGTGCCAGGTGCCGGACGCTCGATCGCCGGCCCACTCACGTACCGCCGCACGGCGGCGGTTGTTCCGGCCACGCCCAGCTTCTCGAACAGGAAGGTGAACTTGGCGTCGTAGGCCGCCGCGATCGTCGCCTTCAGGTCGGCCGGCAGGTCCCACA
>CAZPJF010000584.1:877-1718 GCA_964586095.1 uncultured Gemmatimonas sp.
TGAACGGCCCGAACGCCTTCTTCCGCGTCTTGTAGAAGAACTGCTCGTCCGAGTCGCCCGCCTTCCGCTCGTCCGCCGCGTTCACCTTGAGCCACTCGTAGATCTCGGCCCGCAGCGCCGCCGGCATCAGGTCGTACATCATGTTCTGGAAGCCGGTCGCCAGGTGGATCTCGGCGGTCTCGGTCTTCGGGAAGTGGAAGAAGGCGTCGTCCGGCAGCGTCGAGGCGCCGTGCTGCACCGCTCCCGAGAGCCCGTACTTCTCGCGCGCCACGCGCGACAGGTCCTCGAGCGTCTTGAAGTCGAGCGCCACGTCCTTGATCGAGCCGTCCGCCAGCACCACGCCGCCGTGCGACGTGCCCGACTGCACCGAGATCTTCGAGAGCCCCACCATCCCCGGCGCCTGCGCCTGCAGCGTCCGGTTGTAGCCGTCCATGAACGCCTCGAGCTCGGCGACCGTGGAGTTCTCCGTCCCCACCTCGCCGATCTCGCCGCCGAGCGAGATCGTCACGCCCTTGGGCTCGAGCCCGCGCACGTGGCGCGTGAGTTCCACGCCCACCTCGTAGTTGAGCCGCTGCTGCGCGTCGAGCGTCGGGTGCGCCAGGTCGACCAGCGTGGAGGTGTCGAGGTCGATGTTGTAGAAGCCCGCCGCCACGCCCTCGGTGGCGAGCGCCTTCACCGCCGCCACCTCGGCGGCCGCGTCGGCCTTGTACTTCTTGGCGTTCACCTGGAAGTGGTCGCCCTGGATGAACACCGGGCCGCGGTACCCTTCACGCAGCGCGGCCGCGAGCATCACGGCGACGTACTCGGCCGGCCGCTGCTCGGTATACGCGATCTCCGAGCG
>CAZPJF010000585.1:0-1717 GCA_964586095.1 uncultured Gemmatimonas sp.
GCCGCCAAGATGAGCGGCATCGGCTGCTCGTCCAAGACGACCGCGTACTTCATGAAGCAGTCGCACGGCTTCAACTCCGTGCACGGGCGCATGCCGTCGGTGACCACCGGCGCCAACGCGGCCAACCGGTCGCTCACCTACATCGGCATCTCCGGCGACGGCGACTCGCTCTCGATCGGGCTCGGCCAGCTGAGCCACGCGATCCGCCGGAACGTGAACATGCTGTACGTGATCGAGAACAACGGCGTGTACGGGCTCACCAAGGGCCAGTTCTCCGCCTCGGCCGACGTCGGCTCCACGAGCAAGAAGGGGGAGGCGAACGAGCAGCAGCCCATCGATCCCGTGCTGCTGGCCCTCACGCTGGGGTGCACCTTCGTGGCGCGCTCGTTCTCGGGCGACAAGAAGCAGCTGGTGCCGATCCTGAAGGCCGGCATCGCGCACCGGGGGCTGGCGCTGATCGACGTGATCTCGCCGTGCGTCTCATTCAATGATCACGAGGGGTCGACCAAGTCGTACGCCTACACGCGGGAGCACGAGGTGGAGGCGGTGCAGGCCGACTTCATCCCGCTGCGGCGGGAGATCACGGTGCCGGAGACCGGTGAGGCCGTGAAGGTGGTCGAGCTGCACGACGGGGGGCGGGTGCGGCTGCGGGCGGTGGCGGACGACTATGATCCGACGGACCGGGAGTCTGCGTATGCGCATGTGCGGGCGTGCCAGAAGCGGGGGGAGATCGCGACGGGGCTGCTGTTCGTGGATGACTCCGGGAAGGAGATGCACGACCACTTGAGGACGGTGGCGACGCCGCTGGTGGACTTGCCGCATGAGGCGTTGTGCCCGGGGAGTGGGGCGCTGGGCAAGTTGATGGACAGGTACCGATAGCCGAGCCTGCGGCTTCAGTGTCGAGTATCTTGCTGGCTGCAGATTCAACTTTCGGCAACACCCCGTAACGAGCCGCGAAATGCTGAGAGTATTCTCCGCCAAGGGATTCAAGTCTCTGAACGACGTTCGCATTCGTCTTCCGGGACTCACAGTCCTCTTTGGTCCGAACTCCTCCGGAAAAAGCAACATCCTCGATGGCATTCTGGCGCTGTCGCGTATCGCAACCTCGCGCACTCTTTCGGAGGCGCTTGCCGAGCCGATTCGTGGCTACCCGTTCGAGTTCTTCGCGCTCGGGGCACGCAGTGTGTCATCGGTCATCCGAGAGCGACAATCTCTTCATTTCGAGCTCTCGGCCGAGCTCGAGGTGTCTCAACGCGCCTGGTACTTGTATAGGGTCGCCGTTGCTCTAGATCCTCAGAGCGGCACACTGGGCCTCGAGGACGAGTTCCTCTCAAAGATCAGCACTGCGTCCGGTACACCCACTGGAACACCTTTGATTGAGCGCGTCCCCGAAGGCAAGATTCGTGTTCGCCGCGAGCAGAAGAGAGGACATCCCCGGGAAGAACAGGTTGGCGCCAACCATTCTCACCTGTCCGACCCTCGGTTGTACGGCGATGACTACCGATCGGTGGACCTCGTTCGGCGCGAGCTCGCTGACTGGCGCTTCTACTACCTCGACCCTCGGACCGCGATGCGATTGGCTAGGCCACCTGCGGACATCAGGGATATCGGAGTCCTCGGGGAGAGCTTGGCTGCGTTTCTCTACAAGCTCCGCGGCGAGCATCCGAAGTTGTATGCCAGCAGCGTGAGAACCCTTAAGGCGCTGATTCCCTCAGTC
>CAZPJF010000586.1:0-1714 GCA_964586095.1 uncultured Gemmatimonas sp.
CCGTTCTCGCTCAAGCCGTTCCAGGACCACAACGTCGCGATGGCCGGCGTGTTCGGCCGCAACGACGGCGACCCCGAGGGCCTGCGCGCGTTCGCGGAGCAGGGGATGGGCCAGGAGCTCTTCGAGTCGCCGCACAGCATCAAGCTCGGCGAGCACAAGGTGCTGATCGTGCACGACATCGGCGATGTCGTCGAGCGCTCCGTGCTCGCGCATTCAGTGGTGATCCACGGGCACACGCACCTGCAGGAGATGAAGACCCGCGGCGACACGCTGATCGTGAACCCCGGCGAGGCGTGCGGCTGGCTCTACGGGGCGCCCTCGGGGGCGATCCTCGACCTCGACAGCAAGCAGGTGGAGTTCCTCAAGCTCGACGGCACGGAGTGGACGAAGTGAGTCACGACGGTTCGCGCATCCTGATCCTCGACTGCGGCTCGCAGTTCACGCAGCTCATCGCGCGGCGGGTGCGCGAGGCGCGGGTCTTCTCGGAGATCCACCCGCCCACCCGGTCGATCGAGTGGATCCGGGCGTGGAAGCCGACCGGCATCATCCTCTCGGGCGGGCCGAGCTCGGTCACCGACGAGGGCGCGCCGGCGTTCGACCCGGCCATCCTCGACGTCGCACCGGTACTGGGCGTCTGCTACGGGATGCAGTGGATCGCGCACGCCTCGGGCGGGCAGGTGAAGGGGGGCGGGCGCCGCGAGTACGGCCGCGCGGAGGCGGTGGTGCGCGAGGCCGGCGGGCTCTTCGCGGGCTTCGAGGCGGGGGAACGGACACAGGTGTGGATGAGCCACGGCGACCACGTCGAAGCGGTGCCGCCCGGCTACATCCTCACGGCGTCGAGCGAGGGGAACCCGGTGGTGGGCTTCCGCCACGCCACCAAGCCGATCCACGCGATCCAGTTCCACGCCGAGGTCGCGCACACCGTGCGCGGCGCGGAGATCATCCAGAACTTCCTCTTCGGCGTCGCGGGGTGCACCGCGGACTGGACCCCGGGCCACTTCATCGAGCAGGAGGTCGCGCGGATCCGCGCGCTGGTCGGCGACTCCCAGGTGATCTGCGGCCTCTCGGGCGGCGTGGACTCGTCGGTGGCGGCCGCGCTCGTGCACCGCGCGATCGGCGACCAGCTCACCTGCATCTTCGTCGACACCGGGCTGCTGCGCCTCCACGAGCGCGAGCAGGTGGAGCGCACCATGGGCCAGCACCTCGGCATCAAGCTGGTGACCGTGCGGGCCGAGTCGCGGTTCCTGGGCGCGCTCGCGGGGCTCGATGACCCGGAGAGGAAGCGCAAGGCCATCGGCCACACGTTCATCGACGTGTTCGAGGATGCGAGCGCGCGGGAGGGGAAGGGCGCGCGGTTCCTCGTGCAGGGCACGCTCTACCCGGACGTGATCGAGTCGGTGAGCGCGAAGGGCGGGCCCAGCGCGACGATCAAGACGCACCACAACGTGGGGGGGCTCAAGCCGGACATGACGTTCGCGCTGATCGAGCCGCTGCGCGAGCTGTTCAAGGACGAGGTGCGCAACGTCGGGCGCGAGCTCGGCCTGCCGGAGGAGATGGTGGGGCGGCACCCGTTCCCGGGGCCGGGGCTCGCCATCCGGGTGCTCGGCGCCGTGGACCCGGTGAACGTCGAGACGCTCCGGCGCGCCGACGCGATCTACCTCGAGGAGATCCGCGCCGCCGGCCTCTACAACGAGATCTGGCAGGCCTTCGCGGT
>CAZPJF010000587.1:0-1701 GCA_964586095.1 uncultured Gemmatimonas sp.
GCGCGTTGAGCACCGCGCAGCTGTCGGCGTCGAAGCCGATGCCGGCCTCGGTGTACCCGATCCCCTTGATCGTCTCGCGCACGAGCCCGCGCAGGTCGGCCCAGGCGGCGGTGGTCACCTCACCGAAGATCGTCGCGAGGCCGGTGGTCACCATCGTCTCGCAGGCGACGCGCGAATGCGGGTCCTGTGCGAGGAGGGTGTCGAGCACCGCGTCGGAGATCTGGTCGGCGACCTTGTCCGGGTGCCCTTCGGTGACCGACTCGGAGGTGAAGAGATGACGATGCAGCACGGGGATCGGGGTAGGTGGTGGCACGAACGACAACGGCTGGCGCACGAGGCCAGCCGCAAGAACCGCGCCCTCAAGGATAACCCGGCCCGCGCGGGGCCAGCAACCCGGGACCGCGCGTCAGGCGAGGCCGAGCAGGCCGTCGAGCAGCTCGTCGCCGAGCTCGTGCGCCAACGCCTGCCGCAGCGCCGCCTCGGCCTCGCGCGCCGTCGCGGCCGCCAGGGCCTCGCGCGCCGCCGCCGCGGCGGCCGCCGCGCTCACGCCGCGCACGATGCGCTTGAGCACCGGGATGCCCCCCGCCGCGACGCTGAGCGTGCGGATGCCCAGGCCGAGGAGCGCGTACGCCATGAGCGGCTGCGACGCCATCTCGCCGCAGACGCTCACCTCGAGCCCCGCGCCCTGCCCCACCTCGACCGTCCGCGCGATGAGCCGCAGCACCGCCGGATGCAGCGGCGTGTAGCGCGTGACCAGCGACGCGTTCCCGCGGTCCACCGCGAGCGTGTACTGCACGAGGTCGTTGGTCCCGACCGAGAAGAACGCGACCTCGCCGACGAACGCGTCGGCGCACATGGCCGCGGCGGGGGTCTCGACCATCACGCCGAGCGGTACGTCCTCGCGGAACTCGGCGCCGCGGCGCGTCAGCTCGCGCGCCGCCTCCTGCAGGAGGAAGCGCGCCTGCCGCACCTCCTCCACCGAGACCACCAGCGGGAGCATGATCCGCAGGTCGCCGTGCACCGCCGCCCGGAGCAGCGCCCGCAGCTGCACCTTGAACAGCTCGGGCTCGTCGAGGCACATGCGGATCGCGCGCCAGCCGAGGAAGGGGTTGGGCTCGTGCGGGAACCCGCCGATGGGGAGCTTGTCACCGCCCACGTCGTAGGTGCGGATCACCACCGGGTGGCCGGCGAAGGCCCGCACCACGCGCGCGTACGCCTCGTACTGCTCGTCCTCGCTCGGCATCGCCGCGCGCCCGACCACGAGGAACTCGGTGCGCATGAGCCCCACGCCCTCCGCCCCGCCCTCGACGGCCTTGGCCGCCTCGTCGGGGAGGTCGACGTTGGCGCGCAGCGTCACGCGCGCGCCGTCGGACATCACGGCCTCGGCGTCGGCGAGCGCGATGAGCTCGGCCTGCGCCTGCTGCTCCCGCCGCGCCCGGTCGGCGAACTGCGCGAGGACCGCCGCCGTGGGGCGCGGGATGAGCGTGCCGTTCGTCCCGTCGAGGATCACCGGGTCGCCCGTCTGCAGCTTGCTGGTCGCGTCGATCAGGCCGACCACCGCGGGGAGCCCGAGCGAACGCGCGAGGATCGCGACGTGCGACGTGCGCGTGCCGGCGTCGGTCGCGATCCCGGCGATCGCGCGGCGGTCGAGCTGGATCGTGAGGCTCGGCGTCAGGTCGTGCGTGACGAGGATCGCGTTGG
>CAZPJF010000588.1:0-1698 GCA_964586095.1 uncultured Gemmatimonas sp.
TGGGGCCGCGGATCTCCTCCGGGGAGGCGATCCGGACCTGGATGTAGTCGAACGCCGACGCGCTCTTCTCGCGCGCAGAACGGAAATCGATCATGCGTTACTCCTCGCTGCCAAGGCCGAACGAGCCGCTGCTCGGAGCAACGACACCCTCGGCGTGCGAATCCATCGTGACGTGGATGCCCAGCGCCTGCAGTTCCTTCACCAGCACGTTGAACGACTCCGGCGTCCCCGGCTCGGGCAGGTTCTGCCCCTTCACGATCGCCTCGTACACGCGCGACCGGCCGTTCACGTCGTCCGACTTCACCGTGAGGATCTCCTGCAGCGTGTGCGCGGCGCCGTACGCCTCCAGCGCCCACACCTCCATCTCGCCGAAGCGCTGGCCGCCGAACTGCGCCTTGCCCGCCAGCGGCTGCTGCGTGACCAGGCTGTACGGGCCGATGCTCCGGGCGTGGATCTTGTCGTCGACCAGGTGGCTGAGCTTGAGCATGTACACCTGCCCGACCGTCACCGGGTTCGCGAACGACTCGCCCGTGCGGCCGTCGCGCAGGCGGATCTTCCCGCCCGGCAGCAGCCCGCCGTGCCGGATCAGCTCCACCGCCGCCGCGTCGACGTCGGCCTCGCTCTTCTTGCCCAGCGTGCCGGCCAGCGCCGGCAGGCCCATCGCCTCGAGCACGCCCGCCGCGTCCAGCGCCGCGCGCTTCTCGAGCTCCTTCAGGGCCTTCTTGTACTCGGCCTTCTGCGCCGCCGACGTCCCCTCGGCCTCGATCTCGGCCTGGTGGAACGCGATCGCGTGCGCGGTCGCCTCCGCGTCGCGCGCGGCCAGCTCCTTCGCCGCCGCCGCGAGGTAGTCGAACACCCGCCCGTACACCGCCTTCGACTCGGCGCTCCCGCCCCGCACGTTCAGGTCGTTGAGCGACGCGTCGTGCAGCAGCTGCACCTTCTCCGAGTCCTCGACCGACGGCCGCTGGTCCTCGAGCACCTGCCGCAGCTCGTCCGCCGTCGGCGCCGGCGTCGCCGCCGAGAGCCGCAGCGACCCCTGCACCCACTCGAGGCCCGCGAGCCGCAGGCAGAGCCCGATCTCCCGCTCGTTCGCGCCCTGGAACACCGGCGTCTTCGCGTAGAACCCGAGGATCTTCGCCGCCCACCCGAGGTGGGTCTCGAGGATCTGCCCCACGTTCATGCGCGACGGCACGCCCAGCGGGTTGAGCACGATGTCCACCGGCCGGCCGTCGGGGAGGAACGGCATGTCCTCCTCGGGCACGATCCGGGCGACGATGCCCTTGTTGCCGTGGCGGCCCGCCATCTTGTCGCCCACCGAGATCTTGCGCTTCTCGGCGAGGTAGACCTTCACCAGCTGGATGACGCCCGGGGGCAGCTCGTCCGGCTGGAGGATGCGGTCGATCCGCTCCTCGGCCTTCTCCTCGATCTTCGCCTTCACCGCGTCGGCCGCGTCGATGATCTCGCGCACCGCCGCGTTCACCTTCTTGTCCTCCACCCTGAACGTCTTCAGGTCGAGCGTGATCAGGCGCAGGTCGGCGAGCAGCGCCTCGGTGAGCACCGTGCCCGCCGGGATCGCCTCCTCCACCGTGCCGTTCTGCAGCGCGAGCGCGACCTTCTGGCCCACGAGCAGGGCCTTGATCTCGTCGTCGCGCACGTCGTTGACGCGCACCTTCTCCTCGCCCTCGAGCCGGCGCACCT
>CAZPJF010000589.1:0-1698 GCA_964586095.1 uncultured Gemmatimonas sp.
AGGTCGCGCCGGCGCGGCAGGACGAGGAGACGCCGTCGCTCATCCTGTGGCACTGGAAGGACCCGCGCCTGCAGAGCGCGCAGCAGGTGCAGGAGACCCAGGACCGCACGTTCAGCTACCTCGCCGCGTGGCACGTCGCCACGCCGCGCGTCGTGCGGCTCACCGACGACGCGGTGCGCGCGGCGACGATCGCGCCGAACGACCGGTGGGGGCTTGGCGCCGACCTCACGCCGTACGAGCGGCAGGCGAGCGTGGATGGCCGGCAGCGGCGCGACCTGTACGCCATCGACGCGCGCACGGGCGAACGGGCGTTGATCGCCAAGGGCATCCAGAATCCCGGCGGGCCGTTCGCGTCGCTCCTCGCGCCCGACGGCAGCAAGGCGGCGTGGTACGATGACGGCCACTGGAACGTGTACGACTTCGCGGCGCGGCAGTCGCGGCGCGTCACCGAGGGCGTGGCGGCGGCGTTCTGGGACGACGAGGACGACCACAACGTGGTGAAGCCGCCCGCCGCGCCGCCGTTCGGCTGGTCGCGCGACGGGCGCTACCTGTTCGTGCGGGACAACTGGGACATCTGGCGCGTGGGCGTGGCCGGCGGCCCGGCGCTCAACGTGACCGGCAACGGCAAGGCGACCGGCGTGCGCCACCAGGCGCGCGTGGGCCAGGACCCGAAGGAGCGGGGGATCGACCTCGCGCGGCCGCTCTTCGTCGAGACCTACGGGGAGCGCACCAAGAAGGAGGGGCTGGTGCAGGTCGACGCGCAGCGGGGGGGCACCCGCGCGCTCGCGTGGGAGGACGCCAAGGTCGACTACCGGCGTGCGCGCGACGCCGAGGTGTGGGCGTACACGCGGCAGACGTTCGTGCGGTTCCCGGACTGGTACGCCGCCGACGGGGCGCTCGCCAACGAGCGGCGGCTGACCGACGCGAACCCGCAGCAGAAGGATGTGGCGTGGAGCGCCGGGGCGCGGCTCGTCGAGTACACCTGCGACGAGACGGGCTTCAAGCTGCAGGGCGCGCTCTTCCTGCCGGCCGGCTACGAGGAAGGGAAGGCCTACCCGACGCTGACGTACATCTACGAGCGGCTCTCGCAGGGCTTCCATGCGTACGCGCAGCCCAACGCGACGCGGTACGCCAACCCGAGCGTCTACACCTCACGCGGCTATGCGTACTTCATGCCCGACATCGCGTACAAGCTCGACGACCCCGGCCGGAGCGCGGTCTGGTGCGTGGTGCCGGCGGTCAAGGCGGCCATCGCGACGGGCATCGTGGACCCGAAGAACGTCGCGCTGCAGGGACACAGCTGGGGCGGCTACCAGACGAGCTTCATCACCACGCAGACCGACCTCTTCAAGACGGCGATCGCCGGGGCGCCGCTCACCGACATGGTCTCGATGTTCAGCTCGGTCTACTGGAACACGGGCTCGGCGAACCAGCCGATCTTCATCTCCAGCCAGGGGCGGTTCCGCTCGAGCTACGCCAGGGACCCCGACGCGTACCTCCGCAACTCGCCCAACCGGTTCGCGGACCGCGTGAACATCCCCTTCATGATCCTCCACAACGACCGCGACGGCGCGGTCGACTTCAACCAGGGGATCACGCACTACAACACGCTGCGCGAGCTCGGCAAGGAGGTCGTGCTGCTCGAGTACGTGGGCGAGAACCACGGCCTCGCGCGGCCGATCAACCAGAAGGACTACG
>CAZPJF010000590.1:0-1685 GCA_964586095.1 uncultured Gemmatimonas sp.
GCCCTTGGGTTGGGGGTTCTCCCGTTCGCTCACGCCCTTCGCCCGGCTCGCTCCCATCACCGACGCCTGGCGCGCGCTCCACTGGCGCAACATCGGCCCGGAGGGGAACCGCTTCACGTCCGCCGCCGGCGTGGTGGGCGATCCGCTCACCTACTTCGTCGGCAGCGCCAGCGGCGGCGTCTGGAAGACGACCGACGGCGGCGTGAACTGGCGCCCGACCTTCGATGCGCACCCGGTGCAGTCGATCGGCGCGCTCGCGGTCGCCCGCAGCGACCGCAACGTCGTCTGGGCCGGGACGGGCGAGGCGCACATCCGCTCGCACATCTCGGTCGGCCAGGGGATCTACAAGTCGCTCGACGGCGGCGAGACGTGGCAGCTCATGGGCCTCGAGCGCACGGCGCGCATCGCGCGCATCGTGATCCACCCCACGGATCCCGACGTCGTGCTCGCGTGCGCGCTCGGGCATGCGTACGGCCCGCAGCCGGAGCGCGGGGTGTACCGCACCACCGACGGTGGCGCGACGTGGACGCGCACGCTCTTCGTGGACGAGGCCACCGGCTGCTCCGACCTTTCCATGGACGCGACCAACCCGCGGGTGCTCTACGCCGGGATGTGGCAGATCGAGATCCGCACCTGGGGTCGGACGAGCGGCGGCCCGGGGAGCGGGCTCTTCAAGTCGACCGACGGCGGCATCACCTGGACGCGGCTCCGCGGCAACGGACTCCCCATGAAGCCGCACGGCAAGGTCGCGCTCGGCCTCGCACCGTCCAACCCGCAGCGCGTGTACGTGATGATCGAGACCGGCGACGGGATCCCGTGGAACGGGCAGGAGACCGAGAGCGGCCAGGTCTGGCGCTCGGACGACGGGGGGCAGCGCTGGCAGCTCGTCACGCGGGACCGCAACGCCATGGGGCGCGCGCACTACTACTCGCGGATGGTCGTCGCGCCGGATGACGAGGACGAGGCCTACTTCCTCACCGCGTCGTTCGCCAAGTCGATCGACGGCGCGCGCACGCTCACCGTGCTCCCGCGGGCGCAGGCGCCGGGCGGCGACCACCACGACATGTGGATCGATCCCACCGACGGCGATCGCGCGATCGTCGCGCACGACCAGGGCCTCTCGATCACGCAGAACCGCGGCCGCAGCTGGTACCGCCAGCGGCTCAGCAACGCGCAGATCTACCACGTCACGGTGGACAACAGCGTCCCCTACAACGTGCTCGGCAACAAGCAGGACGAGCCCACCTACCGCGGCCCGAGCAACTCGCGGCTCGCCGGGGGGCGGATCCTGCGTGGCCAGTGGCACGCGGTCGGCGGCGGCGAGTCGGGGTGGGCGACGCCCGATCCGGTCGATCCCAACATCGTCTGGTCGACCGCGTCCGGTTCGGGGATGGTCGGCGGCATCGTGGTGCGGTTCGAGGAGGACCGCCGGATGTTCCGCACCGTGGAGGTCTGGCCGCAGCAGTCGAACGGGCCGGCCGAGGGGGTGAAGTACCGCTTCGTGTGGGACGCGCCGCTCACGATCTCGCCGCACGACCGGCACACCGTGTACACGGGCAGCCAGCATGTGCACCGCACGCGCAACGGCGGGCAGAGCTGGGAGGTGATCTCGCCCGACCTGACGCTCAACGACCGCACGAAGATGGGGAGCTCGGGCGGACTCACGCCCGACAACATCGGCGTGG
>CAZPJF010000591.1:0-1681 GCA_964586095.1 uncultured Gemmatimonas sp.
CGCGCAGGCCTTCGCCGGCAAGCCCGCGGTGATCGAGTTCTGGGCCACCTGGTGCGCCAACTGCAAGGAGCTCGAACCGGCGATCATGGCGGCGCACCGGAAGCACGCCGGCAAGGTGGCGTTCATCGGCGTGGCGGTGAGCGTGAACCAGTCGCCCGAGCGCGTGCGGCGGTACGTGGCCGAGCACCTCGCGGGCTTCACGCACTTCTATGACCGCAAGGGGAACGCGACCGGCGACTACGACGTGCCGGCCACGAGCTACGTGGTCGTGCTCGACAGGGCCGGGAAGGTGGTCTACACCGGGCTCGGCGGCGACCAGGACATCGAGGCGGCGATCCAGAAGGCGCTCAAGTGAGCTCGTCCGCCGCGGTCGATCGCCCCGCGGCGCCGCGCGCGCCGCGCGCGCCGGGCGCCCCCACGTGAGCGGGGTCCAGGCGCGCATCGCGCCGCCCAAGCCGCGGCGCTGGCTCCTCGCGGTGCCGCTCGTCATCGCCGTCGGCGGCTACGTGGCGGCGATGGCGTACCTCAAGTTCAACGAGAAGTCGCTTGTCTATCACCCCGAGGAGTACGGCGGCCGCGGGATGGTCGCGCCGGCCCCCGACCTGCGCGTGGAGGCCACGCGCGTGCGCGGCGCCGACTCGCTCGCGCTCGTCACCTGGGTGATCCCGCCGCGCGACAGCACCGCGGCCCGACCGGCGTGGGTCCTGGTCTGCCACGGCAACGCGGGGAACATCTCGCTCCCGCTGCGGCAGGACTGGTCGCGCGCGCTCCTCGCCGAGGGCGTGGGGATCGTGAGCTTCGACTACCGCGGCTACGGCGCGAGCGACGACGGGCCGCTCGACGAGGAGGCGCTCTACCGCGACGCGCGCACCGTGTACGAGTGGATGGTGCGTGACCGCGGCATCGACCCGCAGCGCATCGTCATCTACGGCCACTCGCTCGGCTCCGGCGTCGCGACGCACCTGGCGGCGAACGTCGAGGCGGCCGGGCTGATCCTCGAGGGCGCATTCACCTCCGTGCCCGACGTGGGCGCCTCGCGCTATCCGTGGTTGCCGGTGCGCCTGCTCGCCGGCGAGCGGTTCGCGTCGGTGGAGCGCGTCGATTCGATCGCGATGCCCAAGCTGCTGCTGCACGCCGCCGACGACCAGGTGATCCCGTTCGCGTTCGGCGAGGCGCTCTTCGCGGCCGCCCCGGCGCCCAAGGAGTTCGTCTCGCTCACCGGCGGGCACGAGCGCGCGTTCGCCGTGGATTCGGCGACGTACTACGGCGCGATCGGGCGGTGGCTGCGCGCGCTCACGGCCGAGGACCGCGAGTCGCCGGCGCCGGGATTGCCGGCGGGGGAGTCGCCGGCGCCGGCCGCGTCGCGCGACTGAAGGGGGCGGCGCCGCTCAGCGTCCGAGCAGCCGCAGCACCGCGTCCCGTACGGCCGGCCAGGCCGTACTGCGCGGCGACATGGGGTCGTGGTGCCCGAGCCCCTCGAGCACGATGAGCTCGAACGCGCTCCCGCTCGCGCGCGCGGCGGCCTCGTGCGCCACCCGCGCCGGCGGCGGCACGACGCGATCGATCGACCCGACGACCTGCACGTGCGGCACGCGGAGCGGAAGGAGCGCCACGGGCGAGGCGGCCGCGTAGCGCGCCGGCTGCTCGTCGGGGGTCCCGCCCATGAGCGGATCGACCACCG
>CAZPJF010000592.1:0-1681 GCA_964586095.1 uncultured Gemmatimonas sp.
CTCGGCGGCCGAGGCGGGCCGCCGCTCGGGATCCTTCTCCAGGCAGCGCAGGACGAGCGCCTCGAGTGCCGCCGGGACGTCGGCGCGACGCTGGCGCAGCGGGGCGGGCGCCTCGGCGAGGTGCGCGCGCGCGAGCGCCGAGGGCGTCGCGCCGGCGAACGGGGGCGCCCCGCTCAGCATCTCGTACGCGACCACGCCAAGCGCGTACAGGTCGACGCGATGGTCCGCCGACGCGTCGCCCGCGAACTGCTCCGGCGCCATGTAGCGCGGGGTCCCGAGCGAGAAGCCCTCGAGCGTGAGGTCGGTGGGCGTGCGGATCGGGATCGGCGCACCGGCGGTCGGACGCGCGACAGCCTTCGCGATGCCGAAGTCGGCCACGACGGCCGCGCTGCCCGTGAGGAGGATGTTCCCCGGCTTGATGTCGCGGTGGATCACGCCCGCGGCATGCGCGCGCTCCAGCGCCTGCGCGACGGCGTCGAGCACCGCGATCGCCTCGCGCACCGAGAGCGGCCCGCGCCGCAGCCGCTCGCCGAGCGACTCGCCGGCGACGAGCGGCATCACGAAGTACGGGACGTCGTCGACGGTGTCGGCGCTGAGCAGCGGGACGATGTTCGGGTGCTGGAGCGTGGCGAGGAGCGCGATCTCGCGGACGAAGCGGTCCCGCGCCTCGGGTCCGGCGAGGCGGCTCGCGATGCGCTTGATGACCACCGGGCGGTCGAGGAGGCGTTCCCGGCCCACGAGCAGGTCCGCCATGCCGCCGCCGCCGAGCGGCGCGAGGGCGTCATAGCGGTCCTGCAGCGCCGCGGCGAAGGCACGCAGCTCGGGGGTGGATAGCGGTCCGGACATGCCCGTGTGATGGGCATGCTATCCGGAGGGTTCGAGCGCGGGGCGCGTGGTGGGACGAACGGCGCGCCGGCCGGGCCGAGTCGTCCGGTGGCGGGAGGCGGGTGCGGGAGGCGGGCGCGGCCCGCCGCGCGGCTCAGATGAGTCCGAGCAGCATCGCGAGGCCGGAGCCGAGGCCGATCGCGACGATCGCCCGGCGCACCCAGGCCTGGCCGACGCGCTGCGCGAGCAGCGACCCGCCCACGCCGCCGAGCGTCGCGCCCACGGCCATCGCGGCCGCGACCGGCCAGTCGACGATCCCGCTCGCGGCGAAGACGACGACGGCGACGAGGTTCATCACCCCGCCGCCCCAGTTCTTGAGGCCGTTCATCTGGTGGATGTTCGTGAGCCCCATGAGCCCGAGGGCGGCGAGCATCAGGATGCCGGCGCCGGCCCCGAAGTAGCCGCCGTAGACGCCGACGAGGAGCTGGTAGAGCAGGAAGGGGGCCGCCGGCGGATGGAGCGAGCCATCCGCGTCGTGCAGCGCCTCGGCCGGCGCGCGCTCGCGCAGCAGGCGCAGCAGCGGCTGCTGCGCCAGGAACAGCGCCGTGGCGCCGAGGATGAGCCAGGGGACGATGGCCTCGAAGCGCCGCTCCGGCGTGACGAGCAGCAGCAGCGCGCCGATGAGCCCCCCGAGGAGGCTCGGGATGGCGAAGGCGATCGCCCAGCGCCGCGCGCCGCGCAGCTCGGCCCGGTATCCCCACATGGAGGTCATGGTGCCGGGCCAGAGCGCGACCGTGGAAGTCGCGTTGGCGGTGATGGGCGGCACGCCGAGGGCGACGAGGGCGGGGAAGGTGAC
>CAZPJF010000593.1:0-1670 GCA_964586095.1 uncultured Gemmatimonas sp.
CCGACACCACGAGGATCGCGCCGTCCATCTGCGCGGCGCCCGTGATCATGTTCTTCACGTAGTCGGCGTGCCCGGGGCAGTCGACGTGCGCGTAGTGGCGCGCCGTCGTCTCGTACTCCACGTGCGACGTCGCGATCGTGAGGATCTTGGTGGCGTCACGGCGGCCCTGCGACTCGGACGCCTTGGCGACCTCGTCGTAGGCGACGTACTTGGTGTTGCCGAACTTGTCCGCCGAGATCTTGGTCAGGGCGGCCGTGGTGGTGGTCTTGCCGTGGTCGACGTGACCGATGGTGCCCACGTTCACGTGCGGCTTGGTCCGCTCGAACTTTGCCTTGGCCATTGGAAGCGTCCTGATGTGGTGGTAAGGGGTTACTTCTGCTTCGAGATGATCTCTTCTGCCTTCGCCTTCGGGACTTCCTCGTAGTGCGAGAACTCCATCGAGTAGACCGCACGGCCCTGCGTCATCGAGCGGAGCCGCGTGGAGTACCCGAACATCTCGCTGAGCGGCACCGTGGCGCCGATCACCTGCGCCTCGCCGCGCTGCGACATCCCGCCGATCTTGCCGCGCCGCGCCGAGATGTCGCCGAGGACGTCGCCGAAGAACTGCTCGGGGCTCACGACCTCGACCTTCATCATGGGCTCGAGGATCACCGGCGCCGCCGCGCGGGCCGCCTCCTTGATGGCCATCGACCCCGCGATCTTGAACGCCATCTCCGACGAGTCGACGTCATGGTACGAGCCGTACACCAGCTCGACCTTCACGTCCACCATCGGGTAGCCCGCCAGCACGCCGTTCTCGAGGGCCTCCTTGATGCCCTCCTCGACCGGCTTGATGTACTCGCGCGGGATCACGCCGCCGACGATCTTGTCCTCGAAGACGTAGCCCTGGCCCGGCTCGGCCGGCATCGCGTTGATGACGACGTGGCCGTACTGGCCCTTGCCGCCCGACTGGCGGATGAACTTCCCCTCGACCTTGTCGACGCGCTTCTTGATCGTCTCGCGGTAGGCCACCTGCGGGCGGCCCACGTTCGCCTCGACCTTGAACTCGCGCATCATCCGGTCGACGATGATCTCGAGGTGCAGCTCGCCCATGCCCGAGATGATCGTCTGGCCCGTCTCCGCGTCGGTGTGCACGCGGAAGGTCGGGTCCTCCTCGGCCAGCTTGTTCAGCGCGATGCCCATCTTGTCCTGGTCGGCCTTGGTCTTCGGCTCGACCGCGACGTCGATCACGGGCGTCGGGAACTTCATCGCCTCGAGGATGATCGGCTTGTCCTCGTCGGAGAGCGTGTCGCCCGTCCGCGTGTCCTTGAGCCCGATCGCGGCGGCGATGTCGCCCGCGCGCACCTCCTCGATCTCATCACGCTTGTTGGCGTGCATCTGGAGGAGGCGGCCGATGCGCTCGCGCTTGTCCTTGGTGCTGTTGTACACGTGCGACCCGGCCTTGAGCACGCCCGAGTACACGCGGAAGAACGTCAGGCGGCCGACGAACGGGTCGGTCGCCACCTTGAACGCCAGCGCCGCGAACGGCGCGTCGTCGGAGACCTCGCGGCTGTCCGGGGTCGCGTCATGCTGCGGCGCGTGGCCCTCGATCGCCGGCACGTCGATCGGCGACGGGAGGAAGTCGATCACCGCGTCGAGCAGCGCCTGCACGCCCTTGTTCTTGAACGAGG
>CAZPJF010000594.1:0-1670 GCA_964586095.1 uncultured Gemmatimonas sp.
CGGGCCACCCTCGACCAGGTTGCCGAGATCGCGGTCCGGGCTCTGCCGTGAGTTCGGTTACCTGAGTTTCAGCACCACTTTGCCCTTGGCGCTGCGGTTTTCCAGCGACGCGATGGCCTGTGCGGCCTGCTCCAGCGGGTAGACCTCGGGTTTCGGTTCGGGCACCGCGCCGGAGGCCAGCAGCGGCTGCAGTTCGGCCCACTGCTCCTGCAGGTAGCCAGGGTGGGAGAACGTCCAGGCGCCGCAGCTCTCGCCCGACGGCCGGCAGGTCGTCTACGTGCGCACCTGGGTCGACAAGATGAACGACCGGCAGCAGTCGTCGATCTGGATCATGAACGGCGACGGCACGAAGAACCGCGCCCTGCTCGACGGCACCGGCGTGCGGTGGTCGCCCGACGGCGCGCGCATCGCGTTCATCGCGCCGGGCCAGCCGAGCGGCGCGCAGGTGTGGGTGCGCTGGATGGACGCCGAGGGCGCGACCTCGCAGATCACGCACCTCACCGAGGCGCCCGCCGACCTCGAGTGGTCCCCCGACGGCAAGTGGATCGCGTTCACGATGAACGTCCCCAAGTCGGAGCGCTGGGACATCCGGATGCCCGCGGCGCCCCGCGGCGCCAAGTGGGTCGAGTCGCCCAAGGTCGTCACGGCGCGCGACTACCGGCAGGACCGCGTGGGCTACACCGACGGCGGCAACCGGCACGTGTTCGTGGTGCCGGCGGACGGCGGCTCGCCGCGGCAGCTCACCGACGGCGACTGGGACCACGGCGCCCCCGCCTTCTCGCCCGACGGCCGCACGCTGCTCGTGGTGAGCAACCGGTCGGCGGACCACGAGTACGAGCTCCGGAACTCGGAGATCTACGCCATCGACCTCGCATCGGGCGCGATCCGCGCGCTCACCTCGCGCAAGGGCCCCGACGCCAACCCGACCTGGTCGCCCGACGGCAGGCGGATCGCCTACACCGGCTTCGACGACACCGGGCTCGACAACACGGTGTCGCAGCTCTACGTGATGAACGCCGACGGCAGCGACCCGCGGTCGCTCACGCGCACGCTCGACCGCTCCCCCTCCGCTCTCAAGTGGGCCGCGGACGGCAGCGGCATCTACTTCAACGCCGAGGACCAGGGCGCGGTCCAGCTCTTCTTCGCCCCGCTGGCCGGGGCGGCGCGGCGGCTCACCAGCGGGCGCCACGTCCTCAACACCACCGACATCGGCAGGACGGGCGTCGCGGTGGGCGTGCGCGCGACGGCGGACCACCCGAACGACGTCGTGCGCTTCGACGTGAAGCGGCCCGGCGAGTTCACCTGGCTCACCGACGTGAACGGCGACGTCCTCGCCGGCAAGAAGGTCGCCGAGGTCGAGGAGATGTGGTACACCTCGCCCGACGGCCTGAAGGTGCACGGCTGGCTCGTGAAGCCGCCCGACTTCGACGCGCGCCGCAAGTACCCGCTCATGCTCGAGATCCACGGCGGCCCCTGGGCGGCGTACAACACCGCCTTCAGCTTCGCGCGCAACGAGCACGCCGCGAACGGCTACCTGGTGCTCTACACCAACCCGCGCGGCTCGACCGGCTACGGGCAGGAGTTCATCAACGGGATCGAGAAGGCGTATCCGGGGAAGGACTTCGACGACCTGATGGCCGGGGTCGACGCGACCATCGCCAAGGGGATCG
>CAZPJF010000595.1:0-1666 GCA_964586095.1 uncultured Gemmatimonas sp.
TTCGACGACGTCACGGGCGGCTGCGAGCGGATCCGCAACACGCCGATCCCGTTCAGCTATTCGAGCTACATCAAGCAGTTCGTCGTGCTCTACGCGCTCGTGATGCCGTTCGGGCTCGTGCGCGAGTTCGGCTACGGCACGGTGATCGCGTGCATGTTCACGTTCTTCGCGACGATGGGGCTCGAGCTGCTCGCGACGGAGATCGAGGAGCCGTTCGGGACGGACATCAACGACCTGCCGCTCGACGGGATCGCCGGCGTGATCGCGCGCGACGCGCGGGCCATCCTCGGCGCCTGAGCGCCGAGTCAGACGACGCGGAGCACCGGCTCCAGCGCCACCGTCCCCTTGACCGAGTTCGCGATGTAGCAGGCGTCGTGCGCCGCATGGTGCATGGCCATGAACTCCTCCTCGCTCGGCGCGCGCTCCTTGAAGCTCACGAGCGGCCGCAGCGTGAAGCGCGTCATCCACTCGCGGCCGTGCGCGTCCTTCTCGAGCACGCCCTCCGGCCGGTCCTCGTAGGCCTCCACCGTGAAGCCGGCCTTGGAGGCGAACGAGAGGAAGAAGAGCATGTGGCAGCTCGCGAGCGCGGCGGTGACCGCCTCCTCCGGGTCGACGGCGGCCGTCACGGCCCACGGCGCGCGCACCACATGCGGCGAGGCCGAGGCCGCGATGCCCACCCCTTCATCGAAGGTCCAGCGGTGCCCGCGCGAGTACTGCTGCCGGAGGAACTCGTCCTGGCCGCGGGCCCAGGACACGACGGCGTGGTAGGCGCTCATGGGGGATGGAGGAGGGAGGATGGAAGAGAACTACTGCGGGACGCGGCGACGGGGAAGCACCGGATCCCTGACCCGGTCCCTGGCAGGTCCCCGGCACGACGCGGGCGCGGCCGCACGGCCGCGCCTCCTTCATCCTTCGGCGTTCATCGTGGGACGCACCCCACCACCCCGAACCGGCCCAGCACCCGCTCCAGCGGGCAGAACGCCGTCAGCGACGACTGGAACAGGTTGAACCCCACGAAGGCCGTGAAGGCCAGCCATCCGGGGTGCACCCAGTACCCCAGCGCCACGCTCGCCATCACGAAGAGCCCGGCGATCCGCCGGATCAGCTTGTCCTCGCACATCGCATCGTCCCCTAGAAGAAGTGTTCGATCGGCAGCACCGCCAGGTGCAGCCGTTCGCCGCCCGGCAGGGCCGCCGCCTCCTGCCGCAGCGCCGCCGCCAGCGCGTCGGCGCCGGCCGCCGGCACCACGCTCATCACGACCGTCGTCTCGCCGGGCCAGGCGCGGCTGCCCTCGTGCCGCCCCGTCGCCCCGGCGCCCTTGCCGCCCGTGTAGCTCGTCCAGGCGTGCACGTCGTGCCGCTCCAGGATCGCCTCCACGCGCCGCGGGCTCGGCCCGCTGTACATCAGCACGAACATCCGCATCGCTTACGCCTCCTCGGTCGCCTGCTGGCGGCAGCGCAGCTCCCAGTACAGGAGCGGCACCACCACCATCGTGAGCAGGGTCGCCACCACCGCGCCGCTCATCAGCGCGACCGCGAGCCCCTGGAAGATCGGGTCGAGCACCATCACCAGCCCGCCCACCACCACCGCGGCGGCGGTCAGCGCGATCGGCCGGAACCGCACCGCCCCCGCCTCGAGCACCGCCTCGCGCAGCGACCGCCCGCGC
>CAZPJF010000596.1:0-1666 GCA_964586095.1 uncultured Gemmatimonas sp.
GGCAAGAGCACGCTCGCCCGCGGGTGCATCGAGATCCTGGGCGCGGACCGCGTGACCAACATCTGCCTGGACGACTACCACTCGCTCGACCGCGCCGCGCGCACGCGGGCGGGGATCACCGCGCTGCACCCGGACTGCAACCACCTCACGCTCATGGGCCAGCACGCACGGCTGCTCCGGCAGGGCGAGACGGTCTTCAAGCCGGTCTACGACCACTCCGACGGGACCTTCGGGCCGCCCGAGTTCGTCCGGCCGACGTCGGTGGTGCTGATCAACGGCCTGCACGGGCTCTACACGCCCGAGCTGCGCGCGCTGTGGGACGTGTCGGTGTACCTCGACCCCGACCCCGAGCTCCGCGTGGCGTGGAAGATCAAGCGGGACACGGCCAGGCGCGGCTACAACGAGGCGCAGGTGCGGAAGGAGCTCGAGGCGCGGCGGCACGACTCGGAGGCGTACATCGCGCCGCAACGCGAGCGAGCGGACATCGTCATCAACTTCCGCGCGCCGGCGCACTACGCCGAGACGCGGGACGACTCGCGCCTCGACGTGCGGATCCGCCTCGCGCACCCGGTGCCGCTGCCGGACATCGAGGAGATCGTGCACGGCGAGGGTGCGCGCTTCCTCCGGATGGAGCGCGGCGCGGGCGGCGCCGACGAGCTCGAGATCGCCGGCGGCCTCGACGACATCTCCACGGCGCGGATCGAGGAGCACATGTGGAAGCACATGCCCACGGCCAAGCACCTCCGCTCCGACCGGCTCGGCAGCTTCCAGGACATCGGCGGCGAGCGGCGGTCGAACCCGCTGGCAGTGACGCAGCTGATCATCACCTACTACCTGGTGAAGGCGAGCGCGCTGGCGAAGAAGCAGGAGGAGCTCGCGGCGGAGGCGGCGGCGTTCGTCGAGGCGCGCTGAGGGCGGGCCGCCGCCTCAGCCCCGCCGCCCCACGAGCTCGATCGCGCACCGCAGGGCGCCGAGGAACGACGCCGCCGACGCCCGCCCCTGCCCCGCGATGTCGAGCGCGGTGCCGTGGTCCGGTGAGGTCCGCACGAACGGCAGCCCGAGCGTCACATTCACCGCCTCGCCGAAGCTCGCGACCTTGATCGCCGTCATCCCCACGTCATGGTACGGGGCGATCACCGCGTCGAACTCGCCGCGGAGCGCGCGCACGAAGACGGTGTCCGCCGGGTAGGGCCCCGCGATCCCGGCCGCGCGCGCGGCGGGCACGAGCAGTTCGTCATCCTCCCGCCCGAAGCGGCCGTGGTCCCCCGCGTGCGGGTTGAGCGCCGCGAGCGCGATGCGCGGCGCCGCGATCCCGAAGTCGCGCGCGAGCCCCTCGCGGGTGATCCGCGCCGTGCGGACCAGGAGCTCGTGCGTGAGCGCGCGCGGCACGTCCCGGAGCGCGATGTGCGTCGTGGCGAGGACCACGCGCAGCGTGGGCGACGCCAGCATCATGGCCGTCGGGCAGCCGGTGAGCGCGGCGAGCATCTCCGTGTGGCCCGGGTGGTCGTACCCGCCGGCGAGGAGCGCGGCCTTGTCGATCGGGGCGGTCACGATCCCCTGCACGCGCCCCGCGCGGGCGAGCTCCACCGCGCGCGCGATGGCGGCGCCGGCGAGCGCCCCCGCGCGCGCGTCCCGCGCGCGCCCGGCCGCGGTGGCCGGGCTCGGG
>CAZPJF010000597.1:0-1664 GCA_964586095.1 uncultured Gemmatimonas sp.
TGATCGGGCACCAGTGGTGGTGGGAGTTCCGCTACCCCGAGCTCGGCATCGTGACCGCCAACGAGGTCTACGTCCCCGTCGGCCGGCCGGTGAACTTCGAGCTCACCACCAAGGACGTGCTCCACTCGTTCTGGATCCCGCAGCTGGGCGGGAAGCGCGACCTCATCACCAACAAGACCAACTACCTCTGGTTCACGCCGAGCGACACGCTCGAGAGCACGGCGTGGAACGGGTTCTGCACCGAGTACTGCGGCGCGAGCCACGCCAACATGCGCATCCGCATGTATACCGTGCAGCCGGAGGAGTTCGAGTCGTGGGCGCGGCACCAGGCGAGCCCGGCGGTCTTCAACCCGCTGGCGCCCGCGCCGGCCCCCGCCGCGACGCCGGTCCGTCCGGTGGCGAACGCGGCGCAGGCCACCCCGGCCGACACCACGGCGGCGGCGGCCGCGCCCGCGAGCGGCTACGTCTTCCCCGCCGAGAAGCTCGGCGCCCATGTGATCCCCAAGACGCCGATCCCGGCCGGGCTCACGTACGATGACGCCCTCCTCGCCGGCGGTGACGCCACGCGCGGTGCCACGCAGGGCTTCATGCTCGGCGGCTGCATCGGCTGCCACGCCATCCAGGGCGTGCCGGGCGCGGTGAGCAACATCGGCCCCGACCTCACGCACATCGCCTCGCGGCACACCATCGCGAGCGGGCTCTACCGGAACGACGGCCCGACGCTCGCGCGCTGGATCAAGAACGCGCGCCACATGAAGCCGGGCTCGATCATGAACACGATCGGCCGCGGCCAGTACGACCCGATCATGAAGGTCACCGTGACCGCGGGCCTCGACGACCGGCAGATCGCCGACGTCGTCGCCTACCTGCAGTCGCTCAAGTAACCGGAGACCCAGAGACCAATGGCTACCATCGCTGCCCCGACGCACGCCGGCCACGCCGGCGAGGCTGCGGACAAGACCGGGATCTGGAGCTGGATCGCGACCACCGACCACAAGCGGATCGGGACGCTCTACCTCTGGACCGCCCTCGCGTTCTTCCTCATCGGCGGCCTCGAGGCCGTGCTCATCCGGACGCAGCTCATGCGCCCCAACATGGGCTTCGTGAGCGCCGACACGTACAACCAGCTGTTCACCATGCACGGCACCACGATGGTGTTCCTCGCCATCATGCCGCTCAGTGCCGCGTTCTTCAACTACCTGATCCCGCTCCAGATCGGCGCGCGTGACGTCGCCTTCCCGCGGCTCAACGCCTTCTCGTACTGGGTCTACCTGTTCGGCGGCATCTTCATCACGCTGCCCATCCTGTTCAAGGTGGCGCCCGACGGCGGGTGGTTCGGCTACGCACCGCTCACCACCAACCAGTTCGCGGCCGGCCCGAACATCGACTTCTGGGTCATCGGCCTCCAGATCCTCGGCGTCTCGTCGCTCGCGGCCGCGTTCAACTTCATCACGACGATCATCAACATGCGCGCCCCGGGCATGAGCCTGATGCGCATGCCGATGTTCACCTGGATGTCGTTCGTCGTGCAGTTCCTGCTCGTGCTCGCCTTCCCGCCGATCACGATCGCGCTGTTCTTCCTGCTGATGGACCGCTTCTTCGGCACGACGTTCTACGCGATCGCCGCCGGCGCCGACCCGCTCCTCTGGCAGCACCTGTTCTGG
>CAZPJF010000598.1:0-1659 GCA_964586095.1 uncultured Gemmatimonas sp.
CGCGCATCGGCTTGTCCACGTACATCGTATGAAGGCAGGGGGCGTCGAACCCGGTGAGCCACATGTCCCTCACGAGGACGATCTTCAGGGGGTCCGGGGGCGCCTTGAAGCGCTTCGCCAGCGCCTCGCGCGCGGCCTTCGTCCGGATGTGCTGCTGCCACTCCTGGCGGTCGGAGGCGGAGCCGGTCATGACGACCTTCATCGCGCCCTTGGCGTCGTCGGGGTGGTGCCACTTCGGGCGCAGCTTGCGGATGGCCTCGTAGAGGTCCACGCAGATGCGGCGGCTCATGCAGACGACGAGCGCTTTCCCGTCGAGCGCCTCCTGCCGCCTCTCGAAGTGGTCCACGAGGTTGCGCGCGATCAGTTCGAGGCGCTTCCCCGAGCCGACGATGGCCTCCAGCGCCGCCCACTTGGTCTTGAGCCGCTCCTTGCGCTGCTCCTCCTCGCCCTCGGTGACCTCCTCGAAGGCCGGGTCGAGGCGCGGCTTCTCGCGCTCGTCGAGTTCGAGCTGGGCGAGGCGGCTCTCGTAGTAGATGGGGACGGTCGCGCCGTCCTCCACCGCCCGCTGGATGTCGTAGACGCTGATGTAGTCGCCGAAGACCGCCCGCGTGTTCTTGTCGGTGGCTTCGAGCGGCGTGCCGGTGAAGCCGATGAAGGAGGCGTTCGGCAGCGCGTCGCGCATGTGGCGCGCGAAGCCGTCGATGAAGTCGTACTGGCTGCGGTGCGCCTCGTCGGCGATGACGACGATGTTCCGGCGGTCGGAGAGGAGCGGGAAGGCGTCGCCCTTCGCCTCCGGCAGGAACTTCTGGATGGTCGTGAAGACGACGCCACCCGAGGCGACCTTCAGCAGCTTCCGGAGGTCGGCCCGGTCGGCCGCCTGGACCGGGGCCTGCCGGATCAGCTCGTGGCAGCGCGAGAAGGTGCCGAAGAGCTGGTCGTCGAGGTCGTTCCGGTCGGTGAGGACGACGAGCGTGGGGTTCTGCATCGCGGGGTGGAGCACGATGGCCCCCGCGTAGAAGGCCATCGTCAGGCTCTTGCCGGAGCCCTGCGTGTGCCAGACGACGCCTGCCCTGCGGTCGCCCTTCGGTCGCGCGGCCTTGACAGTCTCCGCGACCGCCGCTCGGACGGCGTGGAACTGGTGGTAGCCCGCGATCTTCTTCGCCACGTTGCCGCCGCCGTCGTCCTCGAACACGACGAAATGGCGCAGGTAGTCGAGGAGCGTGCGCCTGTCGAAAAGGCCGCGGACGAGGACTTCGAGCTCGGGCAGGCCCGGCGGGGCGACATCCTCGCCGCCGATGGTGCGCCACGGCATGAACCGCTCCCGGTCGGCGGTGAGCGAGCCCACGCGCGCCTGCAAGCCGTCCGAGGCGACGACCATCTCGTTGAACGCGAAGAGCGAAGGGATCTCGCGCTTGTAGGTCTGGATCTGCTCGACCGCCTTCCATACCGTCGCCTTCTCGTCGGCGGGGTTCTTCAACTCGATGACGGCGAGCGGGAGGCCGTTGACGAAGAGGACGATGTCGGGCCGCCGCTCGCGCTGCCCCTCCTTCACCGCGAACTGGTTGACCGCGAGCCAGTCGTTCGCGCCGGGGTCGTCGAAGTCGATCAGGCGCGCGCTGTCGCCCTTCGTCGCCCCCTCGGCGACGGCGTACTCGAGGG
>CAZPJF010000599.1:0-624 GCA_964586095.1 uncultured Gemmatimonas sp.
CCGCCTCGTCGAAGATCTGGGTCATCCCCAGCTTCTTGCCAATGATTCCGATCATCTCGCTCTCACTTGGTTAGTCGCGGCCCGGGGCTGCCCTATGCAGCGCCCGTTGAGGCCGGAGGACTGTCGAGCTCGGGTTGAAGGCCCAAGGCTGGAGGAGGAACGTGACGGCGCGGTCCACATCGCCGCTCACCATTCATCCTGCATCCTCCGCCCTTCATCCCGCGGCCCTATTCCACCTTGATCTCCACGTCGACACCCGCCGGCAGGTCCAGCTTCGTGAGCGCGTCGACCGTCTGCGCCCGCGAGTCGAGGATGTCGATCACCCGCTTGTGCGTCTTCAGCTCGAACTGCTCGCGGGACTTCTTGTCCACGTGCGGCGAGCGGAGGACGGTCCAGCGCTGCGTCTTCGTGGGGAGCGGGATCGGGCCCGACACCTGGGCGCCGGTCTTCTCCGCGGTCCGCACGATGTCCGCCGAGGCCTGGTCGATCACGGCGTGATCGAACGCCTTGAGACGGATGCGAATGCGTCCAGCCATTGATTCTCCACTGGCCGCGGGGGGGGGGGGGGGCCCCCCCCCCCCCCCCCGGGGGGGTGGGGGGGGGGGGGGGGGAACCCCCCCCCCC
>CAZPJF010000599.1:634-1658 GCA_964586095.1 uncultured Gemmatimonas sp.
CCGGCTTTTCCCACGGCTTCCGGTGGTTGCACATCCCGCCCCCCCAGGCGGTCCCGGGGGGGCCCGCGGGGGGGGGCCCCCCCGCCGCCCCGCTTCCCGTTCGTTGTTAGGCGAGGATCTTGGTCACCACGCCCGCACCGACGGTGCGGCCGCCCTCACGGATGGCGAAGCGGAGCTGCTCCTCCATCGCGATCGGGATGATGAGCTCGATCTTCATCTGGATGTTGTCGCCCGGCATCACCATCTCCGTCCCCTCGGGGAGCTCGATCGCGCCGGTCACGTCCGTCGTGCGGAAGTAGAACTGCGGGCGGTAGCCCTTGAAGAACGGCGTGTGGCGGCCGCCCTCCTCCTTCGTGAGGACGTAGACCTCGGCCTCGAACTTCGTGTGCGGCTTGATCGAGCCGGGCTTGGCGAGCACCATGCCGCGCTCGATGTCCTTCTTGTCGATGCCGCGGAGGAGCAGGCCGACGTTGTCGCCGGCGAAGCCCTCGTCGAGGAGCTTGCGGAACATCTCGACGCCGGTCACGACCGTCTTCTTGTCGGAGTTGTAGCCGACCACCTCGACCTCCTCGCCCACCTTCACCTTGCCGCGCTCGATGCGGCCGGTGGCCACGGTGCCGCGGCCGGTGATCGAGAACACGTCCTCGACCGGGAGCAGGAAGGGCTTGTCGACCTCGCGGACCGGCTCCGGGATGAACGTGTCGAGGGCGGTGTAGAGCTCCTCGATCTTCGCCACCCACTCCGGCTTGCCGGCGATCGCGTTCGACGCCGAGCCGCGGATGACCGGGGCGTTGTCGCCGTCGTAGCCGTACTTCGAGAGGAGCTCGCGGACCTCGAGCTCGACGAGGTCGAGGAGCTCGGCGTCCTCGACGAGGTCGCACTTGTTGAGGAAGACCACGATGCGGGGCACGTTCACCTGGCGGGCCAGGAGGATGTGCTCGCGCGTCTGCGGCATCGGGCCGTCCACGGCCGACACCACGAGGATCGCGCCGTCCATCTGCGCGGCGCCCGTGATCATGTTCTT
>CAZPJF010000600.1:0-744 GCA_964586095.1 uncultured Gemmatimonas sp.
TGCGTTATACGGGTCCCAGCTGCCGGCAGTGCCGGCGTGAAGGTACGAAGCTCTTTCTCAAGGGCACCAAGTGCTTCACCGAGAAGTGCCCGGTGGAGCGGCGGCCGTACGCGCCCGGCCAGCACGGCCAGAACACGGCGCGGCGCCGGAAGGTGAGCGAGTACGCGAAGCAGCTGCGCGAGAAGCAGAAGATCAAGCGCATCTACGGCGTGTCGGAGCGCCAGTTCCGCAACACGTTCGAGAAGGTCTCCACGCTCCCGGGCGTGACGGGCCACAACCTGCTCGCGGCGCTCGAGAGCCGGCTCGACAACATGATCTACCGGATGGGCTTCGCCGCGAGCCGCAAGGCCGCGCGGCAGCTAATCCGCCACCGGCACGTCGAGGTGAACGGGAAGTCGGTCGACATCCCGAGCTTCCTGGTCGAGCCGGGGCAGGAGATCCGGATGCGCCAGAAGTCGCGCGAGCTCGTCGTGGTGAAGGAGGCGCTCGACGTCGCCGCCCGCGGCGCGACGCCGACCTGGCTCGCCGTCGACAAGGACAGCTTCTCGGGCCGCATGCTCGAGCGTCCGCAGCGCCAGAGCATCCCGATCGCGGCGCAGGAGCAGCTGGTCGTCGAGCTCTACTCGAAGTAAGCGAACGGCCGATGGGAGAAGGGGGATGTGCGAGGTGCGACCCACCTCCCGTCTCACGTCTCCCATCGCCCTTCTGCAGTCGACACGGTTCCCTGACAACCGAACGGACGTA
>CAZPJF010000600.1:754-1652 GCA_964586095.1 uncultured Gemmatimonas sp.
GTCGTGGAGCTCTACTCGAAGTGATGATGAAGGGCGAAGGATGAAGGTCGAAGGGGCCCGCTCCTTCACCCTTCATCCTCAGGCCTCCATCCAGCAGAACAAGACTCCCTGACAGTCTTACGGGCGTACCGCGCGTCAGGGGCGGGGTACGGCGTCGGTGGCGCGTCTCTGCCATCGTGACACTTCTTCCTCAAGGCATCCCCATGGCGAACACGATCGACCTCCGCGGGCTGGTCCGCCCGCAGCTCGTCGAGATGACGAAGCGCGAGGACCATCCGAACGCGGCGGAGTTCCGGCTCCAGCCCCTCGAGCGCGGCTTCGGCCACACGCTCGGCAACAGCATGCGTCGCATGCTGCTCTCGTCGCTGCGCGGCGCCGCCGTCTGGGGCTTCCGCATCGACGGCGTCCTCCACGAGCACCAGACGATCGTCGGCGTGGTCGAGGACGTGCACCAGATCATCGGCAACCTCAAGACGCTCGTGCTGGCGATGGACGAGGACGTCGAGGACGCGATCCTCCGCCTCAAGGTCCGCAAGGCGGGCCCGGTCACGGCGGGGCAGCTCGACCTCGCGGGCGGCGTGCGCGTCGTGAACCCGGCGCACCACCTGCTCACCATCCAGGATGACCGCGAGCTCTCCATCGAGCTCTACGTCAACAAGGGCCGCGGCTACATCGAGGCCGACCAGCACCCGCTCGACCGGAACCTCCCGGTCGACCTCGTGCGCATCGACTCGATCTACTCGCCGGTCCGCCGCGTCAACTTCGCCGTCGCGGAGACGCGCGTGGGACAGCGCACCGACTACGACCGCCTGACCCTGACGGTCGAGACCAACGGCACCGTCACGCCCGAGGAGGCCGTCTCGTACGCCGCCGCCCTCGCGCAGACGCACTTCCAGTA
>CAZPJF010000601.1:0-1651 GCA_964586095.1 uncultured Gemmatimonas sp.
GCCTCGACTGCCTCGAACGCGCCGCGCGCCCGCTGGGCGAGGTGTGGGTCGTGGCCCCCGACCGCGAACAGAGCGCGACGAGCCACTCGCTCACGCTGCATCACCCCCTGCGCCCCGTGCAGCTCGGCGAGCGGCGCTGGCAGGTGGACGGCACGCCCACCGATTGCGTGATGCTCGCCATCGAGGCGCTGCTGCCGCAGCGCCCCGACTTCGTGCTGAGCGGCATCAACCACGGGCCCAACATGGGCGAGGACGTGCTCTACTCGGGTACCGTCGCCGCGGCGATGGAGGGGCTGGCGTGCGGCGTGCCGAGCATCGCGGTGTCGTTCGCGGGGCGCGTGCTGCGGTCCGACGACCACCTGCTCGAGGACCACGTCCCGACGCTCACCCGGCTGCTCGCCCATCTCACCGCGCTGCCGACCTTCCCGGCCGACACGCTGCTGAACGTGAACATCCCGAGCGTGCCGGCCAGCGAGGTGAAGGGGATCAGGCTCACGCGGCTCGGACGCCGGATCTTCTCGGATTCGCTCACGCGGATGAAGGACCCCTGGGGGCGCGACATCCTGTGGATCGGCGGCGGCACCGTCGAGTGGCGCGGGACGGACGACTCGGACTTCCGCGCGGTGAAGGACGGCTACGTGTCGGTGACGCCGCTGCACCTCGACCTCACGGCGCGCGACCGGCTCGACGACGCGGAGCGGTGGTGGCGGCCCCTGTGACGCGGCAGTTCGCCGGGGCCCGTCGCCGCCTCATCGAGGAGCTCCAGCGGAAGGGCATCCAGGACCTCGCCGTGCTCAAGGCCTTCGACGATGTGCCGCGGCACCTCTTCGTGCCCACCGGCGTCCAGCACCGCGCCTACGAGGACGCGCCGCTCCCCATCGGCCACGGCCAGACCGTCAGCCAGCCCTGGGTGCACGCGAAGTACCTCGAGGTGCTCGGGCTCACCGGCCGCGAGAAGGTCCTCGAGGTCGGCACCGGCTCGGGCTTCCAGACCGCCCTCCTCGCGCGCCTCGCCGGCCAGGTGTTCAGCATCGAACGGATCCCCGCACTGGCCGAGGAGGCGCGCGCCGCGCTCAAGGCGTGCGGCATCGAGCACGTGGTGCAGCGCGTCGGCGACGGCACGCTCGGCTGGCCCGAGCACGGCCCGTACGATGCGATCCTGGTCGGCGCCGCCTCGCCCGACGTCCCGCAGCCGCTCGTCGACCAGCTCGCGATGGGGGGGCAGCTGCTCGTGCCCGTCGGGGGGCGGGAGGAGCAGGTGTTGGTGCGCGTCCGGCGTACCGAGCGCGGCCTCGAGCGCGCGACACTCGACGCGATGCGGTTCGTCCCGCTCATCGGCGCCCACGGCTTCGAGGCCTGAATGTCCGAACCGCGACCAGGCGCCGCACTCGCCGAGGCGCTCGCCCGCACGATCCGCGATGTCCCGGACTTCCCCAAGGCCGGCATCGGCTTCAAGGACATCACGCCGGTGCTGCAGGATCCCGCCCTGTTCCGCCGGGCCACCGACGCCCTCGCCGCCGCCTTCGCGGGCGACCGGGTGAGCCACGTGCTCGGCATCGAGAGCCGTGGGTTCATCTTCGGGGCCCCGGTCGCGCAGGCGCTCGGCACCGCGTTCGTGCCCCTGCGGAAGCCCGGCAAGCTCCCCTGGACC
>CAZPJF010000602.1:0-1645 GCA_964586095.1 uncultured Gemmatimonas sp.
CCTCGCTCGCGCAGGCCGAGGTCGCCACCGGGCAGGGGTCGCTCTTCGGCGACCTGATGGGCGCCCCGGAGGAGGGGGCGGGCCCCGCGCCGCTCCAGCCCGTGCTGCCCACCATCCCCCCCTTCTCCGAGAGCGAGCGCCTCACCCAGGAGAAGGCGATCCTCGGCTTCTACATCTCGGGGCACCCGCTCGAGCCGTTCCGCGCCGAGTGCGAGATCCTCGCCTCGCACACCGTCTCGCAGCTCGGCGCGTGGAGCCCGGAGCCGATGGCCCTCGCCGGCGTCGTCACCGCCGTGCCCCGCCAGATCAGCAAGCCGTCCGGGGCCGAGTTCGCCCGCCTCGTCATCGAGGCCTTCTCCGGCTCCGCCGAGATCCTCGTCTTCCCCGAAGCCTGGGCCGCCATGGGCGACCGCGTGAAGACGGACGTCCCGGTGCTCATCAAGGGCGGCTACTCCAAGCGCGACCAGGATGCCGACAACCCCACGTTCATCGTGGAATCGGTCACCCGCCTGGCCGAGCTGCGCGCCACCGGCCAGTTCGCGGTCAGCCTCGAGCTCGACCAGGCCGCCGGCCTGACCCGCGACGTCTTCGCCGACGTCCGCGCCGTGGCCGAGGCCCATCCCGGCTCGGCCCCGCTGGAGCTACGTTGGAAGGGGAAGGACGGCGCCCCGGCGCGCCTCCGGTCGGCCTCCCTCAAGCTGTCCACCGCCGGCCCCGCCCTGCTGGAACTCCGCGCGCTGCTCGGTCCCGAGCGCGTGCGTCTCGTGCGAGGAGGTTGACCGTGGGTACGTCCGCCCTGGAGTTCGAGAAGCCCATCGCCGAGCTCGAGAAGCAGATCGAGGAGCTCCGCCGCACCGCCGAGGAGCGCAAGCTCGACGTGGTGCCGGAGATCGCCCCGCTGCAGCAGAAGCTCGGCGAGCTCCGCAAGGAGGTCTACCGCAACCTCACGCCGCTCCAGCGCGTGCAGGTCGCCCGCTCCGCGCGCCGCCCCTTCACGCTCGACTACCTCCGGCTCGCCTTCACCGACTTCATCGAGCTCCACGGCGACCGCGCCTTCCGCGACGACCCGTCCATCGTCGGCGGGTGGGCCCGCCTCGACGGCGAGACGGTGATGGTGATCGGCCACCAGCGCGGCCGCGACACCAAGGAGAACCTGCACCGCAACTTCGGGATGCCCCACCCCGAGGGCTACCGCAAGGCGCTCCGCCTGATGAAGCTCGCCGAGAAGTTCCACGTTCCGGTGATCACCTTCATCGACACGCCCGGCGCCTGGGCCGGCCTCGGCGCCGAGGAGCGCGGCCAATCCGAGGCGATCGCGCGCAACCTCCTCGAGATGTCGCAGCTCACCGTGCCGATCGTCGCGACCGTCATCGGCGAGGGCGGCTCCGGCGGCGCCCTCGCGCTCGGCGTCGCCGACCGCATCCTGATGCTCGAGAACTCCGTCTACTCCGTCATCACCGTCGAGGGCTGCGCCGCCATCCTCTGGAAGGACGGCAAGAGCCCCGAGATGCGAGAGAAGGCCGCCGCCTCGCTCAAGATCACGGCCCCCGACCTCGTCGAGCTCAAGGTGATCGACGAGATCATCCCCGAGCCGCCCGGCGGCGCGCACGCCAACCACGCCGACACCGCCAAGGCGGTGCACGAC
>CAZPJF010000603.1:0-1638 GCA_964586095.1 uncultured Gemmatimonas sp.
TCAGGTGGTTAGAGCGCACGCCTGATAAGCGTGAGGTCGGAGGTTCAACTCCTCCCAGGCCCACTCCCGGAATGACGTGCAGGCCCGCCACGCGGATGCGTGGCGGGCCTGTGGCGCTTGGGGGGGGAGGGGGGCGCGGGAGGGGGGACGGACCGCCCACGCGCGCCCAGGCAATCCCGCGCTGTCCCCCACCGCGCTTCGGTCCGCGCCCCCTTTGACCGGCCCGTCACCTTCCTCGCATGTCCGACCGTCCCACCCTCCTGTCCGTCCTGCGCGACCGTCTCCGCACCCGGCGCTACAGCCAGCGCACCGCGGACGCCTACGTGAACTGGGTTCGACGGTTCATCGCGTTCCACGGACGACGCCACCCCCGCGGCATGGACGTCGTCGAGTTGCGCGCCTTCCTCACCCATCTCGCGCGGGACCGCCGCGTCGCCGCCAGCACGCAGAACCAGGCGCTCGCGGCCATCAAGTTCCTCTACGAGGACGTCCTCGAGCGGCCGATCGAGGTGCCGACCGATCACCTCCAGGCCAAGCGCCCCGTGCGCGTGCCGACCGTCCTCTCCCCGGTGGACGCCCATCGCGTCATCGAGCGCGTCCGCGGCGTGCCGCAGCTCATGGTGCGCCTGCTGTACGGCAGCGGCCTGCGTCTCCTCGAGTGCTGCGCCCTGCGCGTCAAGGACGTCGACTTCGAGCGCGGCGAGCTCACCGTCCGCCACGGCAAGGGCGGCGCCGACCGGCGCACCATGCTGCCCGAGTCCGTCGAGCATCTCCTCCGGGCCCACCTGCTCGAGGTCAAGGCGCAGCACGAGCAGGACCTCGCGCGCGGTGCCGGCTACGTCGCCCTTCCCGATGCACTGCGTCGAAAGCTCGGAGCCGCGACCGGGCGATCGTGGCCCTGGCAGTGGGTGTTCCCCGCGACCCGCGGCTATCGCGATCCCGAGACCGGCGAGCGGCGTCGCCACCACCTTCACGAGTCCGTCGTGCAGGCCGCCGTGACCGCGGCGGCGCGCGAGGCCGGCCTCGCCGTGCGCGTGACCTGCCACACCTTCCGTCACTCCTTCGCGACCCATCTCCTCGAGGCTGGCTACGACATCCGGACCGTGCAGGAGCTCCTGGGCCACCGCGACGTGAGCACGACCATGATCTACACGCATGTGCTCAACCGTGGCGGCCTGGGCGTCCGTAGCCCGCTCGACGGTCTGCCGCGGCGCCGCGGGCCGACTGAGTGACGGCGGCGCAGCCACACGGGTGCGGGAGTAGGTAGATTGGCCCATTTCGCGTCGAGACCCGTCGACGGCGGCCGTTCGAGTGCGGCGCGACCGCGCGACCCTGGATCGTCGCGGCCTGGCGCGGTCCTGCGCGCTTGACCCCATTCGACGCGCGCAGGTCCCGCGCGGGCGTCCTTGCCGGACGCCCGCGTTACGCAGACCGAGTAAATCGCTTGAAGCTTGAACCACCTGCGTGGCGCCGCCCGCGCAGAGTCTCACCGAGACGGGGCTTGCGCGAGTCGGTACCGCTTCGAGAATTGCCAGTCGGAGCTCGACCGATTGGTCAGTACCGGCTGCTACGTCGGTCGAGCCAATACACGTTAGGCGAGCGACGAAACACGTGTGTCACCGGATTCGGGCGCGTCGT
>CAZPJF010000604.1:0-1386 GCA_964586095.1 uncultured Gemmatimonas sp.
CCTCGGCGCCGGCACGATCCTGCACACGCGCGGGCAGATCACGGGCCTCACGTCGGCGGCGACGATCTGGGTCGTGGCGGCCATCGGGCTGACGATCGGCGCGGGCTACTTCATCGAGGCGCTGGGGTCGACGCTGACGGTGATGATGGTGCTGATCGGGCTGGGCTGGGTGGAGAAGAAGTACCTGTCGCACGCGCACGACCAGCAGAACGGCGTGCCGCCGGGCGAATGGGACCAGCGGCCGCAGGGCCGGCGCGCGAGCGACTCGCCGCACAAGGACTGACGACCCCTCTCACGGACCGGAGTGATGGAGAAGATCATCAAGGCGGCGGTGGACCGCGGCGCCTCGGACCTGCACATCAAGGCCGGGGACGTGTTCCGCGCGCGCATCGACGGCAAGCTGGTGCCGCTCACGAAGCAGGCGCTCACGCCGGACCAGACGCGCTCGATCGCGCTGCGGCTGATCCCCAACGACGACGACCGCGCGCGGATCGACAAGCTGCAGGACTACGACTGCTCCTGGGGCGCGCCGGGCATCGGCCGCTTCCGCGTGAACATCCTGCGGCAGCGCTCGAGCTTCATGATCGTGATGCGCGTGATCCCGTTCGAGGTGCCGAGCTTCGACAAGCTGCACGTGCCGGCGGTGCTCAAGCGGATCGCCGAGGCGGAGCGCGGGATGATCCTCGTCACTGGCGTCACGGGCTCGGGCAAGAGCACGACGATGGCGGGGATGATCAACCACATCAACCAGCACCACAACAAGCACATCGTCACGCTCGAGAACCCGATCGAGTTCCTGCACCGCGACCTGCAGAGCTCGATCACGCAGCGCGAGATCGGCGTCGACACCGAGAGCTTCCGGATGGGGCTGCGCGCCGCGCTGCGGCAGGACCCCGACGTGGTGCTGATCGGCGAGATGCGCGACGCCGAGACGATCGACACGGCGATGAAGGCCGCCGAGACGGGCCACCTGCTGATCTCGACGGTGCACACGCCCGACGCGACGAGCACCGTGCTGCGCATCCTGGCGATGTTCCCGCCGGAGGAGCAGGACGTGGTGCGCGTGCGCCTCGCGGAGTCGCTGCACGCGGTGGTCTCGCAGCGCCTGCTGCCCCGCAAGGACGGCAAGGGGCGCGTGGCGGCGCTCGAGATCATGATCGTCACGCCCACGATGCGCGAGCTGATGCTCGACAAGGACCGCGTGGGCGAGATCCGCGACTTCATCGGCGAGGGGCGCGAGCAGTACGGGATGCAGACCTTCGACCAGCACCTCGAGGAGCTCGTGACCAACGGCGAGGTCGCCTACGAGGTGGCGCTCGCGGCGAGCACGCGCCCCAGCGACTTCGCGCTCAAGATGCAGATGTTCAACCGCCCCTCGATGACCGG
>CAZPJF010000604.1:1396-1636 GCA_964586095.1 uncultured Gemmatimonas sp.
GGCGATCGTCGAGCCCCCGTCCGCCCCCCAGGAGCCGCTCACCGGCGGCTTCGGCACCGGCCTGGAGTTCCTCAACGGATGACCCGCGCGCTCACCGGCATCTTCGCCCCCGTCATCACGACCTTCCGCGGCGCCGACGAGGCGCTCGACATCGCGGGCTTCCGCGCCAACCTGCTCGCGCACCTCGCGGACGGCCTCGACGGCATCGTCGTCGCCGGCTCCACGGGCGAGGCGGCGCTG
>CAZPJF010000605.1:0-1624 GCA_964586095.1 uncultured Gemmatimonas sp.
GGTGCCTTGTGCTTCGGTCAATGTTCGGATACCGTTACTTCGGGTACTGTTCGGGAGTCATACCTGCGTCGGCCGCCTCTGGCCGCACGCACCCATCCCCTAGCACAGGGACCGACGAGATGCCGCTCACCAAGCGTCAGCGCCAGATCCTGGACTTCCTCACGAGCTACGGCGCCGAGCACGGCTACGCGCCGAGCTTCGAGGAGATCGCCGAGCAGTTCAACTATAACTCGCTCGCGACGGTTCACGAGCATCTCTCGAACCTCGAGCGCAAGGGCTACATCAAGCGTTCGTACAACGAGAGCCGCGCGATCGAGATCCTGCCCTCGGACATCTTCCCGAAGGCGATCGAGCTGCCGGTCCTCGGCGCGGTGGCGGCGGGCATGCCGATCGAGGCCTTCGAGACGCAGGAGACGCTCGCGGTGCCGGACGACTTCGTGCGCCGCGCGGGCAACCACTACGTGCTCCGCGTGCGCGGCAACTCGATGATCGAGGACCAGATCGCCGACGGCGACTACGTGGTGGTGCACGACCGGCCGTCCGCGGACAACGGCGAGACGGTGATCGCGATGCTCGACGATTCGGGGGCGACGGTGAAGCGCTACTATCGCGAGCGGGACGGGCGGGTGCGGCTCCAGCCGGCGAACAGCGCGATGGCCCCGATCTACGTGCAGGAGCACCAGGTGCGGGTGCAGGGCGTGGTCGTCGGCGTGATGCGCCGCTACTAGGCGGTCAGCGGCGCGCCGCGGCCGCCGCACGCAATCGTCCGAGCGCGTCCCAGCCGCGGCCGGCCTTGAGTGCGTCCCGCGCCAGCGCGAGCGCCTCCGGCAGGCTCGGCGCCCGGCCCGCGACGTAGAGCGCCGCCGCGGCGTTCAGCAGGATCGCCGCCTCGGCCCCGGCGGGCCCCTTCCCGAGCAGGACCCGCTCGATCACCAGGGCATTCTGCGCGGGCTCGCCGCCCGCGAGATCCGCCGCGCCCAGTGCGCCGAACCCCAGCGCCGCCGGATCGATCGTCCACCGCGACACGCTGGCGCCCCGCAGCTCGATGACCGTGGTGGGCCCGAGCGGCGAGATCTCGTCCATCCCCGGCGCGCCGTGCACGACGAGGGAGTGGGTCGTGCCGAGGTGCGCGAGCGCCCCCGCGATGAGTTCGAGCCGGGCGGGGTCCGCGACGCCGATCACCTGCCGCCCCGCGCCCGCCGGGTTCGCGAGCGGACCGACGAGGTTCATCACGGTCTGGATCGCCATCTCGCGTCGCACCGGCCCCACGTGCCGCATGGCCGGGTGCATGGTCGGCGCGAACATGAAGACGATGCCGGCCTCGTCGAGCACCTGGGCCATCCGGTCGACCGGCACGTCGATCGGGATGCCGAGTGCCTCGAGGACGTCGGCGCTGCCGGACTTCGACGTGAAGGAGCGGTTGCCGTGCTTCGCGACGCGCACGCCGGCCCCGGCCGCGAGGAGCGCCGCCGCGGTGGAGATGTTGAAGGTCCCGACGGCCCCGCCGCCGGTGCCGCACGTGTCGACGAGGGCGCCCGGCTCCGGCACGTCGAGCCGCGTCATCGCGTCGCGCAGCGCACGGGCGGCGCCCGCGACCTCGGCCGCGGTCTCCCCGCGCACGCGC
>CAZPJF010000606.1:0-1621 GCA_964586095.1 uncultured Gemmatimonas sp.
CCGAGCGAGATCTTCTCCTCGGCCGGGTCGACCTTGAGCACCACCGCCTCGATCGTCTCGCCGATGCTGACGAGCTTCGAGGGGTGCCGGACGTTGCGCGTCCAGCTCATCTCGGAGATGTGGACGAGGCCCTCGATGCCCGGCTGCAGCTCGATGAACGCGCCGTAGTTGGTGATCGAGACGACCTTGCCCGAGACGCGGGTGCCGACCGGGAACTTCTCGGCGACGTCCTTCCACGGGTACGCCTGGAGCTGCTTGAGGCCGAGCGAGATGCGCTCGCGCTCCCAGTCGATGTCGAGGACCTTGACCTCGAGCTCCATGCCGATCTGGACCATCTCGCTCGGATGCGAGATGCGGCCCCACGACATGTCGGTGATGTGGAGCAGGCCGTCCACGCCGCCGAGGTCGATGAACGCCCCGAAGTCGGTGATGTTCTTGACCACGCCCTTCCGGATCTGGTCCTTGGCCAGCTCCTTCATGAGCTTCTCGCGCTTGCCGGCGCGCTCGGTCTCGAGGATCACGCGGCGCGAGACGACGATGTTGCGGCGGCGCTTGTTGAGCTTGATGATCTTGAACTCGTACTTCTGGCCGAGCAGCTCGTCGATGTTCGGCACGCGGCGGAGCGCGATCTGCGAGCCGGGGAGGAACGCGTCGACGCCCATGAGGTCGACGACCACGCCGCCCTTGATCTTCTTGACGAGCACGCCCTCGACCGGCTGGTCGCTCTCGTACGCGACGCGGATGCGCTCCCACACGCGCATGAAGTCGGCCTTCTTCTTCGACAGGACGACCGAGCCCTCGCTGTCCTCGAGATGCTCGAGGAGGACCTCGACCTGGTCACCAGGCTTGAGGTCGGGCATGTCCTTGAACTCCTCGAGCGGGATCGTCCCTTCGGACTTGAACCCGATGTCGAGGACGACGAGGTTCTCGCGGATCTCGAGGACCGTGGACTTCACGATCTCGCCTTCCTCGATGGAGGCGAGCGTGCCGTTGTACAGGTCCATCATCGCGTCGAACTCGTCCGAGGACAGCTCGTCCTCGTCGTAGAGCTCGGGGCGGCGGTTCGCGAGGGGGCGGAGCTGCGCCTTCTGGGCGTCGCGCTTCTGGCGCGCGATCATCTCCGGCGACAGCGTCTCTTCAGCGGTGCTGGTCATGGGGCATCCATATCGCGGAGTGTTCGGCTCGCCGCGTCGAGGCTTGGGTGGATGGGACGGCGTCCCGCACCGGGCTGGCGCGGGATAGCCAAGAATCATAACGGCGGCGGCCGGTGTGGGTCAACGGCAAGTCGTTCGGCCGCCGGGGGTTAGATTCCCCGACATGCCGTCCCCGTCGCGTCGCTCCCGGCGCCTCCGCCGGCGCGCCGCGAGCCGCCAGTTGCACGCCCTCCGCTCGGGCCGGGACCGCCTCGTGTCGCGTCTCGCCGCCCTCGAGGCCGGCGACGAGGCCCGACTGATCGCCCTCGCCGTCCCGATCGGCATCGCCACCGCGCTCGGCGTCGTGCTCTTCTACCGGGCGATCGCGTTGGCGCACGCCGCGCTCCTCACCTGGCCCACGCGGGTGCTGCCCGAGCTCGGCCTCCTCGGCTTCCAGTCCATCGAGCGTTTCCACCAGTGCGTCCATC
>CAZPJF010000607.1:0-1617 GCA_964586095.1 uncultured Gemmatimonas sp.
CCGCGGCCATCGCGCCATCGCGCGCCGGCGTTCCGATGGTGCACGTGGCCGGGCACGACCTCCCGGCCGACGAGTTCATCGCCCCGAAGCGCTCGACCATGCGTCCCGCGGCGGCGGGCGGCACCGCCGTCCTCCCCGACGAGGACGCGTCCACCACCGCCGTCCGTACGGCGAGCGAGGGGATCCGCGCATGCTGAGCGCGCTCGCGGCGCCCGACGTGCCGCCGGCGCTGCTCGAGCGCTACGACGTGCCCGGGCCGCGCTACACGAGCTATCCCACCGTGCCGGCCTGGTCGGAGGCGTTCGATGAGGCCGACCATGGCCGCGCGCTCGCGGCGGCGGGGGCGAGCGGGACGCCGCTCGCGGTCTATGCGCACTTCCCCTATTGCGCCGCGAAGTGCTTCTACTGCGGCTGCAACGCGCTCACCACGAGCCGCCCGGAGACGATCGATCGGTACCTCGACGACCTCGAGCGGGAGCTCGACCTCGTCGTCGACCGGCTCGGCCGATGGCACGACACTGCGCAGCTCCACTGGGGCGGCGGCACGCCGAACCTCCTCGACGACCGGCAGCTCACGCGCGCGTTCCGGCTCTTCGCCGACCGCTTCCGCTTCACCGACGACGTGGAGCTGAGCGTCGAGGCCGACCCGCGCCTCGTCTCGCTGGGGCAGCTGCGCACGCTGCGCGCCCTCGGCTTCACGCGCATCAGCTTCGGCGTGCAGGACCTCGACCCCGGGGTCCAGGAGGCGATCGGGCGCATCCAGTCGGCGGCGCTCATCGGCGACGTGTGTACACGGGCGCGCGAAGCGGGCTTCCGCGAGATCAACCTCGACCTCATCTACGGCCTGCCGCGCCAGACGCCGGCGACCTTCGCGCGCACCATCGCGCAGGCGCTCGCGCTCGCGCCCGACCGCGTGGCCTGCTTCGGCTACGCGCACCTCCCGCAGCAGCGGGTGCACCAGCGGGTGATCGACGAGGCCGAGCTGCCGGACGGGCCGACGCGCGCCGCGCTGTTCCAGCAGGCGGTGGCGGCCTTCGTCGGGGCGGAGTACGCCTGGATCGGCCTCGACCACTTCGCGCGGCACGACGATCCGCTCGCGGTGGCCCAGCGCGGCGGGCGGCTCCACCGGAACTTCATGGGCTACACGACCATGCCGGCGGCGCACCTGGTGGGCGTGGGCATGAGCGCGATCAGCGACCTCGCCGGGTGCTTCGCGCAGAACGAGCCGCGGCTCGGGGAGTGGCGGGCGCGGATCGGCGCGGGCCGGCTCGCCACGGTGCGCGGGCATCGGCGCAGTGCCGACGACCTCGCGCGGCAGGCGGCGATCCTGCGCCTCATGTGCGACCTCGAGCTCCCGTTCGACGCGGTGCCGCCCGGCGTGGGGGACGTGCGCGCGTGCTACGCCGCCGCCGCGGCCGACGGGCTCGTCGCGTTCGACGGGAACCGCCTGGTGGTGACGCCGCGCGGGCGGTTCTTCGTGCGCAACCTCTGCATGGTGCTCGACGTGTACCTGCCGGTGCAGCGGGCGGAGCGCTTCTCGAGGACCGTGTGAGCCCGCCCCTCGGCGCGCGCGCGGGGGGCGCCCCGCGCGCCCGCGAGGCCCGTGGCGGACGCGGC
>CAZPJF010000608.1:0-1617 GCA_964586095.1 uncultured Gemmatimonas sp.
CCGGAGGACCAGCCGCGCGGTCTCGAGCGCCGCGAGCTCCGCCGCGCAGGCCGCGCAGGCGCCCACGTGCGAGCGCGCCCGCTCGGCCTCGGCCGGCGCGAGCGACCCGTGCGCCAGCAGCGGCAGCAGGTCCCGCATCTCGTCGTTCGTGCACTCAGTCATCGCTCAGCTGCTCCTTGATGATCCGGATCGCATTGTGATAGTGCACCCGGCACGCGCCCTCGGTACTCCCGACCACCTGCGCGATCTCGTTGTACGGCATCCCTTCCGTGACCCGCAGCGTGAAGACCTCGCGCTGCAACGGCGTCAGCCGGCCCACCGCCTCCTGCACCCGCTGTGCCGTCTCCTCCGCCACCAGCCCGTCGAGCGCGTCGTAGCCCACCACCGCGTGCGTCTCGTCGAGCTCCACGCCATCCCGTCGTCGTCGCTCGGCGCGCTTCCGGTCGAGCACCAGCCGCTTGCAGATCGTGAAGAGCCAGGTGCGCAGCGAACTGTCGGCCCGGAACGAGTCGAGCGAGTTGAAGGCCCGCACGAACGTGTCCTGCACCAGCTCGTCCACCCCGTCCCGCTCCCCCAGGCTCGCCGCAAAGCGCGCCACGGGCTGCGCATGCCGCTCCACCAGCGCGGCGGCCGCCCGCTGGTCGCCCCGCTGCCACTGGGCGATCAACTCCGCGTCGGTCGCGTCAGGGGTCCTGGCACTGGGGTGGCCCATGGGATTCACCCGATGAGACGCCGGCACCCGCCGGGCGTTAAGATTGCGTCGTGACCCGCCCTGAGATCGTCGCCCACCGGGGCGCCTCCCGGGAACGCCCGGAGAATACGCTCGCCGCCTTCCGGCGGGCAGTGGAACTCGGCGCCGACGCGGCGGAGCTGGACGTCCACCGCACGCGGGACGGGGTGCTGGTGGTGCACCACGACCCGGCGCTCCCCGGCCTCGGGGCCATCACGGCGCTCACCGCGGCGGAGGTGACCGGCCACCGCGCACGCCCCGAGCCCGTGCCGACGCTCGCGGAGGTCTTCCTCGCGGTCGGCGGGCGGCTGCGACTCTACGTGGAACTCAAGGGCGCCGACACCGCGGCGAGCGCGATCGAGACGATCCTCGACGCACCGCCCGATGCGCGCGCCCTCGAGGCGCGCGCCGCGATCCATTGCTTCGACCACCGCCTCGTCGCACAGGCGCTGCGAATCGACCCGCGCATCCCCCGCGGGGTGCTCGAGGTGAGCTATCCGGTCGACGCCACCGGCGCCGCGCGCGCCGTGGAGGCGCGCGACCTCTGGCGGCACCGCGACTTCGTGGACGAGGCGCTGGTGCGCGCGGCGCACGGCGAGGGACGGCGCGTGGTGGCGTGGACCGTGAACGACGCCGCGACGATGGAGCGCTTCGCGCGGTGGGGCGTGGACGCCATCTGCACCGACGACGTCGCCCTCGCCGTCGCGACGCTGCGGCCGTAGCTTCTGCGGCCCCACCGTCGCCGCCCCCGCGCGCAGCGCCCGCCGCGCGCCGTTCCCACCTCCCGCGTGAGGTCCGTTCCCTCGATGCGCAGACCAACGATCGTGCTGGCCCTCGCGGCCGCCGGCTGTGCCGCGGCGCCCGCCGCGACGACGCCGGCGCAGGCC
>CAZPJF010000609.1:0-1616 GCA_964586095.1 uncultured Gemmatimonas sp.
GCGAGGGGCGTCGCCGCCGCCAGGAGGATGGCGGCGAGGAAGGGGAGGCGGCGCGGGCCGAGCGGCATGGGGGGCGGTGGGTGTGGGGGACGCCGCCGGTGCCGAAGTCGGGTGTTCTCCGACGGCCGGCTGGAACTTGACCTTATGGACGCGGGCGTCAAGCCGCGCCACTATCCAATGGTCCCCATCCGCATGTCACGCCCCGCCCGCCTCGTCATCGCCGTCGTCTCGGCGTGCAGCCTCGCCCTCGCGCTGATGGGCGCGGCGCGCGCGGCCTGCCCGGCGGCCGGCGACGCGGCGTCGATCGTGGTGGCCCCGACGCCCGACGACGCCGGCGCGCACGATTGCGGGCCCCCGGCCGCTCCGGCGCCGCATCCCGACGACCATTCCTGCACGATGGTCGCCGCCTGCGCGGGGCTGCCCCTCGCGCTCCCCGCCCAGCCGATCGGGGTCGCGACGTCCACCGACCACGCCGTGCCGCACGGCGGTGACCTGCTGCGGCCGCGGGCGGTCGTGCGCCCGCCGCACGCGCCGCCACCGCGAGCCTGAACGGACCGCGCCGCATCGCCTGATGCGGCACCGCGCCGTCGCGCGCCCGCGCCCGCCACCACGGCGGCGCGCCGCCCTCCGTTCGAGGTTCGTGCCGATGTCCATCTCTCGCTTCCCGGCCAGGGGCCGCGCCGCCGCGCGCGCGGCGCTGGCGGCCGTGCTCCCCGCGCTTGGCGTGGCGTCGTCCCTCGCGGCGCAGGCCGCCGTGCCGGCCGGACCCGGACCGGCCTCACCGGACACGCTGACCTTGCGCGCCGTGTACGAGGCGGTCGACCGCGCGCATCCGCGCGTCCGCGCTGCCCGGGCCGCCGCGCACGCCGCGGCCGCGCGCGTTCCGGCGGCGTCGCGTCCCGCCGACCCCACGCTGCAGCTCGGGCTCATGAACTACCTCCTGCCCGATGCGGCCGCCGATCCGGTCCTCGGGATGCGCCAGCTGCAGGTGATGCAGATGGTGCCGCTGCCGGGGAAGCTCGCGGCGGCCGGCGAGGCGGCCGCGGGGCGGGCGCGGGCGGCGGAGCGCCGGGCGGACGAGACGCGCCTCGAGGCGCGGGGTGCCGCGGCGATGGCGTTCCTCGAGCGGTGGGGCGCGGAGCGGCAGGCGGCGATCGCGCGCGAGACGCGCCGCCTCCTGGAGGATGCGGCGGCGGTCGCCCTCGCGATGTACCGCGTGGGCGACGGGCGCCAGGTCGACGTGCTGCGGGCACAGGTCGAGGTGGCGCGGATGGAGGAGATGATCATTCGCATGCAGGCGATGTCGGACGCGGCGCGGGCGCGGCTCGCCGCCGCGCTCGACACCACGCCGGGGGCGGTGGAGGCGCCGCCGGCCGCACCGGAGCTGCCGACCGCGCTGCCGCCCCTCGACACGCTGGTCGCGATGGCGCTCGCGGCGCGTCCGATGCTGGCCGCGGGGGCCGCCGATGCGTCGGCCGCCGCGGCGGACGCGCGGCTGGCCCGGCGCGAACGCTGGCCGGACCCGCAGCTCGGCCTGCAACTCGCGACGCGCGGGACGCCGATGGGCCCCGAACGGATGGCGAGCCTGATGGTCGGCGCCTCGCTGCCCGTGTGGG
>CAZPJF010000610.1:0-1612 GCA_964586095.1 uncultured Gemmatimonas sp.
CCCCCGTGGTCCCTCCACCCGCCTTCCGCCTCCCCTCGGCGCTCACGCCGCTCGTCGGCCGCGAGCGCTGCCTGGCCGATCTCGCGCCACTGCTCGCGTCGAGCCGCCTGCTCACGCTGGTCGGCCCCGGCGGCATCGGGAAGTCCCGGCTCGGCGTCGCCGTCGCGGAGGCGTACGCCGCCGAGGGTGCGCGCGTGGTGGCGTGGGTCGACCTCGTCGCCATCACGGATCCCGAGCTCCTCCCGCTCCACGTCGCTGCCGCGCTCGGCGTCCGCGAGGACCCCCGCCGCCCGGTGCTGGAGCGCATCGCCGGTGCCCTGCCGGCGGAGGAGGCGCTCGTGGTGCTCGACAACTGCGAGCATCTCATCGCCGCCTGCGCCGACCTGGCGGACGCGCTGCTCCGTGCCTGCCCGCGGATCCGCCTCCTCGCCACGAGCCGGCAGGCGCTGGGCGTGCCCGGCGAGAAGGCCTGGCCGGTCCCGCCGCTCGAGGTGCCGGCCACCGACGACGCGCGCGCCGAGGCCACCGGCGCGGTGACGCTCTTCATCCAGCGCGCGCAGGACGCGGTCCCCTCCTTCAGCGCGACGCCGGCGGGCCGCTCCGCGATCGCCCGCATCGTGCGCCGGCTCGACGGCATGCCGCTCGCCATCGAGCTCGCCGCGGCGCGCACGCGGCTGCTGCCGCCGGAGCAGCTCGAGCGTCGGCTCGACGACGCGTTCAGCGTGCTCGCGACGAGCGCGCCGGGCGTGAACCCGCGCCACCGCACGCTCCGCGCCCTCATCGACTGGTCGTACGCGCTGCTCGAACCGGAGGAACGGCTGCTGTTCGACCGGCTCGCCGTGTTCGCCGGCAGCTTCTCGCTCGAGGCGCTCGAGGCGATCGTCGCGGACGCGGCGTTGCCGACCGCGCACGTGCTGGAGTGCCTGGCCGGCCTCGTCGACAAGTCGCTCGTGCACGTCCACGAGCTGGGCGGCGAGGCGCGGTACGCGCTCCGCGAGACCGTGCGGCAGTACGCGGAGGACCGCCTGATCGCCAGCGAGGGCGGCGACCGATGCGGTCCCGGCTGCGAGGCGCTGCGCGCGCGGCACGCGCGGCATTTCCTCGCACTCGCCGAGCGCGCCGTGCCGGAGCTGCACGCGCCGCACCAGCTGGAGTGGCTGGGCCGGCTGCAGGCCGAGCACGACAACTTCCGCGCGGCGCTGCGCTGGACGCTCGATCGCGGCGAGGGCGCGCTCGCGCGCCGGCTCTGCGTGGCGCTGCGCGACTACTGGCGCGTCCGCGGGCACCTGACGGAGGCACGGCGGTGGCTCCACGAGGCGCTCGCCCTCACCGGCCCCGAGGACGGCGCCGCCGCGCGCCTCCTCGTCTTCGCCGCGGTGCTGAGCCGCATGCAGGGCGACCACGACAGCTTCGCCGGCGCGGTGCGCGAGGGCGAGGCCATGGCGCGCCGGGTCGGCGATCCCGCCGCGCTCGCCGAGGCGCTCACGCAGCTCGGCGTCGACCTGCGCGACACGGGGCGGGTCGGCGAGGCGCGTGCGGCGCTCGACGAGGCCCTCGCGCTCTGGCGCGGGCAGCACGACCCGTGGGGCCTCTCCAACGCGCTCGCCGTGCG
>CAZPJF010000611.1:0-1595 GCA_964586095.1 uncultured Gemmatimonas sp.
ATGGGCTTCACGCATGTGGAGCTGATGCCGGTGAACGAGCACCCGCTCGACGCCTCCTGGGGCTACCAGCCGGTGGGCCTCTTCGCGCCCACCGCGCGCTTCGGCGACCCGGCGGCCTTCGCGCGCTTCGTCGACCGCTGCCACACGGCCGGGATCGGCGTGATCATCGACTGGGTGCCCGCGCACTTCCCGGTCGATGCGCACGGGCTCGCCCGGTTCGACGGCACGGCGCTCTACGAGCACGACGACCCGCGGCTCGGCTTCCATCCCGACTGGAACACGGCGATCTACAACTTCGGGAGGCGCGAGGTCGCGAACTTCCTCGTCGCCAACGCCTGCTACTGGCTCGACCGCTTCCACGTCGACGGGCTGCGCGTGGACGCGGTGGCGTCGATGCTCTACCTCGACTACTCCCGCAAGGCCGGCGAGTGGCTCCCCAACCGGCACGGCGGGCGCGAGAACCTCGAGGCGGTCGACTTCCTGCGCCGGCTGAACGAGACGGTCTATGCCCGCTTCCCCGGCGCGTTCACGGTCGCCGAGGAGAGCACGGCGTGGGGAGGCGTCTCGCGCCCCACCTACGCCGGCGGCCTCGGCTTCGGCTTCAAGTGGAACATGGGGTGGATGCACGACACCCTGAAGTACCTGCAGGAGGACCCGGTCCACCGGCGCTGGCACCACGACCGGATGACCTTCGGGCTCGTCTACGCCTTCACCGAGAACTTCGTCCTCCCGCTCTCGCACGACGAGGTGGTGCACGGCAAGGGCTCGCTGCTCGACCGGATCCCCGGCGATGCGTGGCAGAAGTTCGCGACGCTCCGCGCCTACTATGCCTTCCAGTGGGCGTATCCGGGCAAGAAGCTCCTCTTCATGGGGAGCGAGTTCGCGCAGGGCCGCGAGTGGGACGCGGACGGGGCGCTCGACTGGCAGCTGCTCGACGTCGACTGGCACCGCGGCGTGCAGGCGCTCGTCCGCGACTGCAACCGGCTGCTGCGCGAGGAGCCGGCGCTCCACGCGCGCGACCATGACGGCGACGGCTTCCACTGGCTCGCGGTCGACGATCGCGACGCGTCGGTGTTCGCCTGGGTGCGGTTCGGCGGCCCGGGGACGCGGCCGCTCGCGTGCATCGCCAACTTCACGCCGGTGCCGCGTCCGGGCTACCGCCTCGGCCTCCCCGTCGGCGGGCCCTGGCGCGAGGCGCTCAACACCGATGCCGCGCCCTACGGCGGGTCGAACGTCGGGAACGCCGGCGGCGTGGAGGCCGAGGCGGTGCCGCACGGCGGGTTCGCGCACTCGGCGGCGCTGATGGTGCCGCCGCTGGGCGCGGTGTGGTTGATCGGACCGCAGGCAGCGGGCAGCAAGCGGTAGGCAGGGGCGCGCAACCATCCTCCTGGAGCGACACGTGCCGCAGGTGACGTACTCCTCTCCCATCTCGCGTTCCACCATGGCGTACGTGCTCGCCGGGGGGCGCGGCTCGCGCCTCATGGAGCTCACCGACCGGCGGGCGAAGCCGGCCGTCTACTTCGGCGGCAAGTCGCGCATCGTCGACTTCACGCTCTCCAACGCGCTCAACTCCGGCATCCGGCGCCTCGCGGTCG
>CAZPJF010000612.1:0-1583 GCA_964586095.1 uncultured Gemmatimonas sp.
TGGTGATCATGAAGCAGTGATAAAGGAGTCTAACGCGGTTGCAGAGAGTAGCCAGCCGCGCCCCCGTCGCGCCCGCCGGCGCCGTGCTCTACGAGATCCGCTTCCCCAACCTCGTCCAGCGCGAGGCACAGGTCACGGTGCGCTTCCGCGAGGTCCCGGCGGGGGCGCTCCGCGTGCGCATGGCCCGCAGCTCGCCGGGCCGCTACGCGCTCCACGAGTTCGCCAAGAACGTGTACGACGTGCGCGCCACCAGCAGCACCGGGCGCGCGCTCACGGTCACGCGCGTCTCGCCCCACGAGTGGTCGGTGAGCGGCCACTCGGGGATCGTCGAGTTCACGTACACGCTCTACGCCGACCGCGCCGACGGCACCTACGCCGGCATCGACGAGACGCGTGCGCACCTCAACATCCCGGCGACCTTCGCCTGGGCGCCGTCGCTGGCGGCCCGACCGATCCAGGTGCGATTCCACCTCCCGCGGCCCGACTGGCGGATCGCGACGCAGCTGCAGCCCACGGGCGACCCGGAGGTGTTCCGCGCCCCCAACCTCCAGTACTTCATGGATTCCCCCACGCACCTCGGCGCGCTCGACGTGCGCGAGTGGGAGGTGCGGAGCGGCGGGATGACGCAGACGATCCGGCTCGCCCTCAACCACGTGGGGACGCCGGCGCAGGCCGCGGAGTTCACCGAGCTCACCAAGCGCGTGGTGAACGAGCAGGCCGCGGTGTTCGGGGAGCTGCCGCGCTTCGACTTCGGCACCTACACCTTCATCGCGTGCTACCGCCCCACCTGCGCCGGCGACGGGATGGAGCACCGCAACTCGACGTCGCTCACCAACCCCTCGTCGCTCGCGCAGAACCAGCTGGGCCTGCTCGGCACCGTGTCGCACGAGTTCTTCCACGCCTGGAACGTGGAGCGGATCCGGCCCCGGTCGCTCGAGCCCTTCGACTTCACCGAGGCGAACTTCTCGGGGGAGCTCTGGCTCGCCGAGGGGTTCACGAACTACTACGGCCCGCTCACGATCGCGCGCGCCGGGATCCTCACGCCGCAGCAGTACGCGCGACGCCTCACGAACGCCGTGAACACGCTCACCACCAGCCCCGCGCGCCGGTTCGCGGGGGCACAGGGGATGAGCCAGCAGGCGCCCTTCGTGGACGCCGCGGTGTCGATCGATCCCAACAACCGCGCGAACACCTTCATCTCGTACTACACGTACGGCGAGGCCCTCGGGCTCGCGCTCGACCTGATGCTCCGCGCGCGGCAGCCGGCAGTGACGCTCGACGACTTCATGCGCGAGCTCTGGCGGCGGCACGGGAAGCTGCAGTCGACGGCGCTCGCGCCGGTCCGCCCCTACACCATGGCCGACGCGCAGGCCGCGCTCGGCGCGGTCACCAGGGACAGCGCCTTCGCCCGCGACTTCTTCCGCCGCTTCGTGGTGGGGAGCGAGCTCCCCGACTACCCCGCCCTCCTCGAGCGCGCCGGCCTCCTCGTGCGGAAGGCGCAGCCGGGGAAGGCGTGGATCGGCGACACGCGGATCTCGGCGTTCGAGGGCGAGGTCGTCGTCGCCGGCCCCACGACCATCGGC
>CAZPJF010000613.1:0-1581 GCA_964586095.1 uncultured Gemmatimonas sp.
ACCATGGGGCACGGCAGGAAGGCCCGGTACCGCGCCGTGGCGACGTAGTTGGTGAGCATGTCGTACGCGTTGGCGATGAAGTCGATGAACTGCATCTCGACCACCGGCCGCATCCCCATGTGGGCCGCGCCGGCGGCGGCGCCGACGATGGCGATCTCCGAGATCGGCGAGTCGATCACGCGCGCGTCGCCGTACTTGGCCATGAGCCCGTCGGTGACCTTGAACGCCCCGCCGTACGCCCCGATGTCCTCGCCCAGGAGGAAGACCTCGGGGTCGCGCGCCATCTCCTCGTCGAGCGCCTCGCGGATCGCCTCGAGGTAGGTGATCTCCGCCATCAGCGGGCCCCTCCCGTCCTGGCGTCGAACGTGCCCCACCCCTCGGCGCGTTCCTTCCCCAGCTGCGACGTGTCCGCCCCCTCGCGGAACCAGAGCGGGCGCTCCGCCGGCGGGTCGGCGTAGACCCCGACGAGCGCGTCGAGCGCCTCGGGGAACGGCGCCGCCTCGGCTAGGTCGGTCGCCGCGTCGACCTCGCGGACCACGCGCGCGTCGATCGCCGCGAGCGTCGCGGCCTCGACCTTCTCCCGATCCAGCAGGACGCGCACGAAGCGGTCGAGCGGGTCGTTCTGCTCCGCCCAGGTCTCGATCTCGCCGGGCGGCACGTACGACTGGTTGTCGTGCTCGGCGTGCCCCTTCCGGCGGTACGTCATGAACTCGAGCAGCGCGACGCCCTCGCCGCGGCGCGCGCGGTCCACGGCGCGCTTGGTCGCGTCGTACACGGCGAGCACGTCGTTGCCGTCCACCTGCTCGCCGTACGCGCCGTAGCCGATCGCCTTGTCGACGAACTGCTTGGCGGCGGTCTGCCGATGGGTGGGCGTGGAGTAGGCGTAGCCGTTGTTCTCGACGATGACCACGAGCGGGAGCCGCTGGACCGCGGCGAAGTTGATCCCCTCGTGGAAGGCGCCGGTGCTGGTGGCGCCGTCGCCCACGTACACGAGCCCGACGCGATCCTCGCCCCGCATCCGGAAGCTCAGGGTCACGCCGGCCATCACCGGCACCATGTCGCCGAGCGGCGAGATCTGCCCGAGGAAGCCGCGCGTCTCCCCCGCCCGCCCGATGTCGCCGAAGTGGATGTTGAGCTCGCGGCCGCGGGTCGGCGAATCGCCCTTCGCCATGTACTGCTTGAGCACCTCGACCGGCGTCGCGCCCTTCACGAGCATCGCGCCGAGGTTGCGGATGAGCGGCGACATCACGTCCCGCGGCTCGAGCGCATAGCACGAGCCGACCGCGTCGGCCTCCTGGCCGAGCGAGCGGAAGAGGCCGCCGACCACCTTCGTCTGGCGATACAGCGCCACCAGGCGCTCCTCGAGCGTCCGCGTGAGCCGCATCCAGTAGTAGAGCTCGAGCTTGCGCTCCAGCGGCAGCGCCTCGCCGAGGTGCTGCGCACCCGGGCCGTCACCGGCCCGGCGGCGTCGGCCCTGCATCAGTACGCCGGCGCGAACGCGTGCCGGTGGTCCACCTGCTGGTGGACCTGCACGAAGAACTTCTTGACGTTGCGGTCGAGGCGGCTCTCGCCCATCTGGTC
>CAZPJF010000614.1:0-1578 GCA_964586095.1 uncultured Gemmatimonas sp.
CCGCGATCGCCTCGCGGAAGACCTCGCGCGGGTGCACGAGCGAGGAGTTCAGGATGCCGCGGCTCACGAGGATGTCGCGCTCCAGCCGGTGCTGCGCATCCAGGACCGCGACGTGGAACTCCTCGACCGTGAGGCCCTCGAGCCGCGGGGCGTAGAAGCGCCAGACGTCCCGCGGACCGCGCATCGGCTCGCCTTCGTCCGCCCCCTCCGCCGCGAGCCGGCGCCCGAGTTCGAGGGCCGCTTGGATCGCGAGCGCGCGCACCTCCCCGAGCCCGGGCTGGCCCACCAGGGTCGCCAGCGGCAGCTGCCCGAGCCGGCGGAGGGACCCGCCGGCGCGCACCAGCAGGTCGGCCGCGACCTCGGTGGCCGGCCGCCCGCCCGCCGAGACGCCAAGCAGGAGCGCGAGGAGTTCGCCGGTGGTGAGCGCGGCGGGGCCGAGGGCGCGGAGACGCTCACGGGGCCGATCGGCAGCGGGCAGGTCGAGGACGGAGGGCACGCGCGCAAGGTGTCCCGCCCACGCCCAGGGCACCGCACCGAAAGAGTGCCCCCAGGCACCCCCCATCGTATCGCGACGCCGGCGTCCTGCCCGCGGCCTCCTTCCTTCTACCTTCTTCCTTCTTCCTTCTTCCTAGCTCTTGCCGCCTCCCGCCTACGCCCCATGACACTTCTTGAACTTCTTGCCGCTCCCGCACGGGCACGGATCGTTCCGCCCCACGTTCGAGAAGTCGACGTTGCCGGGCGGCGCCTTGGGGCCCCCCAGGTCGGTGACGCCGCGTCCCGCGCCCACGACCTTCGGCTCGGCGCGCGGCGGCGGCTCGGCGGCCGCCGGTCCGTTCGCGCCGGCGGGCGGCTCCTTCGGCGACGGCGCGACCTCCTCGGCGATCCCGAGCGCGTTGAAGCGCTTGGTCACCGGCGGGAGGACGGTGGTGGGCGGCGGGGCCGCCGGGCGCGGCTCCTCGAACACCAGCTGCACCTTCAGGAACCGCTCCGTGAACGTGTGCTGGATGTCGCGCATGAGGTCCTCGAACATCGAGAAGGCCTCCTGCTTGTACTCGACCAGCGGGTCCTTCTGGCCCCACGACCGGTAGCCGATCGCGGCGCGCAGCTGGTCCAGGTCGTAGAGGTGGTCCTTCCACTTCTCGTCGAGGACGTTGAGCATCACGAGTGACAGCAGGCGGGAGGCGAAGTCCCCGAGCGTGCGGAACTTCGCCGCGAACGCCTCGAGCGCGGCGGTCGTCGCGAGCTCCTTCGCCGCGGCGACGCCGGTCGGACGCGGCCGCTCGTCCGCGAAATCCGGGACCGACAGCAGGTAGTGGACGAGCAGGTCCTGCCGGAGCAGGCCGAGGTCCCAGTCCGCCGGCGACTCCGCGTCGCCGAGGGCCGTCTCGACGCGTCGGCCGACCGCGGCGGCGAGCATCTTCTCGGCCTCGCCGCGGAGCTCCTCGCCGCCCTCGAGCGCGAAGGAGCGCAGGTTGTAGATCACCTCGCGCTGCTGGTTCATCACGTCGTCGTAGTCCAGCAGGCGCTTGCGCGACTGGAAGTTCTGGAGCTCGACGCGCTTCTGCGCCTGCTCGATCG
>CAZPJF010000615.1:0-1577 GCA_964586095.1 uncultured Gemmatimonas sp.
AGCGCGCGACCTCGCGCACGAGCGACGAGCTCACGTAGCTCACCTCGAGCGACGGCACCATGAACATGGTCTCGAGCGTGGGCGCGAGGTGCCGGTTCATGAGCGCCATCTGGTACTCGTACTCGAAGTCGGCCACGGCGCGCAGCCCGCGCAGCACGACCTGCGCACCGGCCTCGCGCGCGAAGTCGACCACCAGCCCGCGGAACGACCGCACCTCCACCCGCGGGTCGTCGTCGAGGGCCGCCCGGATGAGCGCGATCCGCTCGTCGCTCGAGAAGAGCGGCTGCTTCGCGATGTTCACCGCGACCCCCACCACGAGGCGGTCGACGAACTTGAGCGAGCGCCGGATCAGGTCGGCGTGCCCGTTGGTGATCGGGTCGAAGCTGCCGGCGTAGAGCGCGACCTTCGGCATCGTCAGCGGTCCAGGCGGTAGAAGGTGATCGCGGTATCGCCGTACCGGCGGCGGTCCACCGTCGTGCCGGCGGCCGGCGCCGGCAGCGTGAGCGCGGCGGCGTGCTCCACGCCAAAGATCGCCGCGAAGGGCGCGCGGAGCCAGCGCTCGGCGAGCGCCGCCGCGACGCCCGAGGCGTAGGGCGGGTCGGCGAACGCGACCGCCCATGGGCAGGGCGGCCCGGGCGCGGCCGCGTCGACGAACCGCTCCGCCGCCGCCCGGTGGACCGTCGCGCGGTCCCCCGCCCCGAGCGCCGCGATGTTCGCGCGGAGCGTGGCGAGCACCTGCGGGTCCTGCTCGACGAAGTCGCAGTGCACCGCCCCGCGCGAGAGCGCCTCCAGCCCGAGCGCGCCGGAGCCCGCGCACAGGTCCACCACCCGCGCGCCGTCGAGCGCGGGCTGCACGATGCTCATCCAGGCCTCGCGCACGCGGTCGGCGGTGGGCCGCACCGCGCCCTTGGGCACCGCGATGCGCCGGCCGCGCCACGCCCCGGCGACGATGCGCAGCTCCGCCACTAGCCCTCGCTGGGGCGGAAGTCCTGCACGACCGCCTGCAGGGTGCGCGCGCCCTGGTACTCGTTCACGTCGAGCTTGTAGGCGACGTCGATCCGGGCGCCCGGGCGCAGCTCGCCGGCCCGCGCCGCGAGGCCCCAGCCCACCGCGTCGATCGCGCCGCCGCCGTGGCCGAGCGACAGCTTCACGCCGTCGGTGCCGATGCGCCGCGGCGGCGCCTTCACCTCCACGCCCCGCGCCACGAGCACGGGGCCGGGGTTCCCCACGCCGAACGGCTCCAGGTGCCGGAGCGCACTCTCGAGCCGCTCGTCGGCCTCCTCCAGCGGGAGCTCGAGGTCGGTGCGCAGCCGCGGCACGAGGTCGTCGCGGGTGAGCCGCGCGCGCGCCACCGCGTTGAACCGCTCGGCGAACTCGGGGATGCGCGGCGCCTCGATGGTGAGGCCGGCCGCGGCGCGGTGCCCGCCATGCTTCACCAGAAGGTCGCTGCACGTCGCCAGCGCCGCATGGAGGTCGAACGCGCCGATCGACCGGCCGCTCCCCTTCCCGACGCCGTCCTGCACGGCGATCATCATCGCCGGCCGCCCCGTGCGCTCCACCACGCGCGACGCGACGAT
>CAZPJF010000616.1:0-1560 GCA_964586095.1 uncultured Gemmatimonas sp.
CACGAAGCGCTCGCCCGCGCTCTCCTGCCAGTCGATCTCGAGGCGCCGCTCCGGCTCGTGCACCAGGTGCAGCAGGTTGGGGCAGTCCTGCCGGTGGATGCTCACCCCGCGCCCGCGCGTGACGTAGCCCACCACGGTGTCCCCGGAGACGGGCTGGCAGCACTGCGCGTACCGCACCATGAGGCCGTCGGCCCCCTGGATCCGGAGGCCGCGCGACGTGCCCGGACGCCGCATCCGGTCGATGAGGCGCTCGAGCGCGCTCGGCTTGAGCGCCGCCTCGTGCGTCTCGTCGAGCTCGGGGTAGACCGCCTTGAGGAGCTGGGTGACGGTGATGTCCCCCTGCCCCAGGCTCGCATGCACGTGGTCGGCGTCGGTCAGCTTGAGGGCGGCCGCGCCGCGGGCGAGCTCGGCCTCGGTGAGCTTGGCATGGCGCCGGCGGCGCAGCTCCCGCTCGAGGATCTCCTGGCCGACCGCGATCGAGGTCTTCTCCTCCTCGTTGCGCAGCCACTGCCGGATGCGGTGCCGGGCGCGCCCGGTGCGCACGTGCGCGAGCCAGTCCCGGCTCGGCCGCGCGTTCGGCGAGCGGATGATCTCGACCGTCTCGGAGTTCCGCAGCTCGCGCGAGAGCGGCACGATCCGCCCGTTGACCCGCGCGCCCTGCGTGTGCAGCCCGACCTCGGTGTGCACCGCGAAGGCGAAGTCGATCGGCGTCGCGCCCTTGGGCAGCTGGATCACGTCGCCGTTCGGCGTGAAGACGAAGATCTCGTCCTGGTAGAGGTCGAGCTTGAGGAACTCGAGGAACTGGTCCGGCGTCTCGGCGTCGAGCTGCAGCTCGAGCACCTGCCGGAACCAGGAGAGGTGCCGGTCGAGGTCGCGCTTCCCGCCCTTCTCCCCCTCCTTGTAGAGCCAGTGCGCCGCGATGCCGTACTCGGCCGTGCGGTGCATCTCCCGCGTGCGGATCTGGATCTCGAACAGCGTGCCCCGCGGGCCGAAGATCGTCGTGTGCAGCGACTGGTAGCCGTTCGACTTCGGGCTCGCGATGTAGTCCTTGATCCGCTCCTGCAGCGGCGTCCAGGCCCCGTGGATCACGCCGAGCGCGTGGTAGCACTCGGGCACGTTCTCCACGAGCACGCGGATGGCGTAGAGGTCGTAGATCTCGTCGTACGGCTTGTCGCGCTTCTGCATCTTCTTGTGGATCGACCAGAGATGCTTGGGGCGCCCGCTGACCTCGGAGACCACGACCCCGGCCTCGCGCAGCTTCGCCTCCAGCGGCCCGATCATCTCGGCGATGAGCGCGTCGCGGTCGGCCCGCTTGGCGGCGATCAGCTTCGCGAGGTTCCGGTACTCCTCGGGCTCGAGCCACTTGAACGCGAGGTCCTCGAGCTCGGCCTTCATCGACGCGAGGCCGAAGCGGTGCGCCATCGGCGCGTACAGGTCGCGCGTCTCGAGCGCGATCCGCTGGCGCTTCTCCTCGGGCATCCACTCCAGCGTCCGCATGTTGTGCAGGCGGTCGGCGAGCTTCACGAGGATCACGCGCGCGTCCTTCGCCACCGAGAGCAG
>CAZPJF010000617.1:0-1541 GCA_964586095.1 uncultured Gemmatimonas sp.
CGCTCGAGGCCGGACTCGGCTGGCTCGTGAAGATGAAGAAGGGCGACTTCGTCGGGCGCGCCGCGCTCGAGGCGCAGAAGGCCGCCGGCCTCACGCGCAAGCTCGTCGGCTTCACCTTCACCGAGAAGGCGATCCCGCGCCACGGCTATCCGGTGTTCGTGGACGGCCAGCCGAGCGGCGTCGTGATGAGCGGCATCATGAGCCCCAGCGTCGGCTGCGGCCTCGGTACCGCCTACGTGCCCGCCGCGCGCGCCAAGGAGGGGAACACCCTCGAGGTGGAGATCCGCGGCAAGCGCGTGACGGGGACGATCACCGGGTTCCCGTTCTGGAAGCGGGGCACGGTGAAGCGATGAACGGATGACCGTCCTCATCACGCTCACCGACGTCGAACCCGCCGTCCGCCTCAACGCGCTCCTCGAGGCGGACGGTGTCAAGACGACCGTCGTGTCGCCGATGGACGACCTGCCGCGCGAGATCCGGCGCGCCAAGCCCGACGTCATCGTCTTCACGGGCGCGCTGCTCGACCCGCAGACGCTCGGCCTCGTGCGCGACCAGCTCTGGAGCGGCACGAGCGTCATCGGCCTCGCCGACGTCGGCGACCCGGCGCTCGAGCAGCGGCTCAAGGCGCTCGGCTTCGCCGAGGTGCTCCCCAAGCCGGTGGCGCCGGAGGCGCTGCGCGCGACGGTGACCGAGCTCCTCGAGCGGCAGCGCATCACGCGCGAGACCGGGCTCTGGGGCGAGAGCGAGGCGGTGCGGCAGGTGCTCGTACAGGTGGCGCAGATGGCGCCCGTCTCGAGCACCGTGCTGATCGAGGGCGAGAGCGGCACCGGCAAGGAGCTCGTCGCGCGCGCGATCGCCCGGCTGAGCCCGCGACGCAACAAGCCGTTCATCGCCGTGAACGTGGGTGCGCTGCCGGAGACGCTGCTCGAGAGCGAGCTCTTCGGCCACGAGAAGGGGGCGTTCACCGGGGCGGCCGAGCGCCGCATCGGGCGCTTCGAGCTCGCGAGCGGCGGGACGCTGTTCCTGGACGAGATCGGCGAGATCCCGCCCAGCACGCAGGTCAAGCTCCTGCGCGTGCTCGAGGAGCGCGAGGTGACGCGCGTCGGCGGCACGCAGGTGATCCCGGTCGACGTCCGCGTGGTGGCGGCGACCAACCGGCCGCTGCGCGAGAGCGTGGAACGGGGGCAGTTCCGGTCGGACCTGTTCTATCGGCTGAACGTCCTGCGGATCTACCTGCCGCCGCTGCGCGAGCGGCGCGGCGACATCCCGCTGCTGGTGCGGCGCTTCGTGCAGGAGTTCTCCGAGCAGCACGAGCGCGAGTTCCACGGCATCTCGGGCGATGCGATGCAGGCGCTGGTCAACTACGCATGGCCCGGCAACGTGCGCGAGCTGCGGAACCTCGTGGAGAGCATGGTCGTGCTGGCGACGGGGCGCGAGATCACGCTCGCCGACATCCCGGCCGCGATCCGCGAGGGCGGGGCGGCGCGGCTGCTCCCGGTCCCCATCGGGCCGATCGTGCGCGAGGAGGGGCGGGCGGAGGG
>CAZPJF010000618.1:0-1534 GCA_964586095.1 uncultured Gemmatimonas sp.
TCGACGTCCCGCAGTGCGGCTACTGCCAGGCCGGCCAGATCATGCAGGCCGCCGACCTCCTCGCCAAGAACCCCCGGCCCACCGACGAGGACATCGACTCGGCCATGTACGGGAACCTCTGCCGCTGCGCGACCTACCTGCGCATCCGCGAGGGGATCCACCGCGCCGCCGCGATCGCCGCGGCGAAGAAGTAGGAGGCGGCCATGACCATGACCGACGCGCTCGCCCGCCGCGACTTCCTGCGGGTCTCCGCCCTCGCCGGCGGCGGCCTGCTCCTCGGCACCGTGCTCGACTTCGACGGGCCCACGCTCCTCGGCGCCGCGGAGCGGCTCGCGGGCGCCGCGGGCGGCGCCGGCGAGTTCACGCCGAACGCCTTCATCCGCATCGCGCCCACGGGGGCCATCACGATCATCGCCAAGAACCCCGAGGTGGGCCAGGGCGTCAAGACGATGCTCCCGATGCTCGTCGCCGAGGAGCTCGATGTCGCGTGGGAGAGCGTCACGATCGAGCAGGCGATGGCGAACGAGGCGCTCTACGGCCGCCAGGTGGCGGGCGGGAGCACCGCGACGCCGACGAACTGGGAGCCGCTGCGCCGCGCGGGCGCCGCCGGACGGCAGATGCTCGTGCAGGCCGCGGCCCAGACGTGGGGCGTGGGCGAGGCGGAATGCACCACCGAGGCCGGGGTCGTGCACCACCGCGCGTCGCGCCGCCGTGCCACCTACGGCGAGCTCGCGGCCAAGGCCGCGACGCTCACGCCGCCGGACCTCGCGAGCGTGCGGACGAAGGACCCCAAGGACTACCGCATCATCGGCAAGTTCACGCGCGGCGTCGACAACCGGGCGATCGTGACCGGTCGGCCGCTCTTCGGCATCGACGTCACACTGCCGGGGATGCTGCACGCGGTCTTCGAGAAGGCCCCCGTCTTCGGCGCGAAGGTGGCGAGCGCGAACCTCGACGAGGTGAAGGCGCTCCCCGGCGTGAAGCAGGTGTTCGTGGTCGAGGGCACGGCGAACCTCGCCGGGTTGATGCCGGGGGTCGCGATCCTCGCCGAGACGTGGTGGCACGCCCGCTCGGCGCGCCGACGGCTGCGCGTGCGCTGGGCGGAGCACCCGACCGCGCAGCAGTCGAGCGCGGGCTTCGCGAGCCGCGCCGCGGAACTGCTCGCCGGCGCACCGGCGCAGGTGGTGCGCACCGACGGTACCCCCGACGCGGCGTTCGGCGCCGGCGCGAAGGTCGTCGAGGCGTCCTACGAGTATCCCTTCCTCGCGCACGCGCCGCTCGAGCCCATGAACTGCACGGCGCGCTGGGCCGACGGCAAGATGGAGATCTGGGCGCCGACGCAGAACCCGCAGTCGGGCCGGCAGCTCGTGGCGCAGACGCTCGGCATCGCCGAGGGCGACATCAGCATCCACATGGTGCGCGGCGGCGGCGGCTTCGGGCGCCGGCTCAACAATGACTACATGGTCGAGGTGGCCTGGATCGCGCGGCAGGCGGGCGTGCCGGTGAAGCTCACCTGGTCGCGCGAGGACGACAT
>CAZPJF010000619.1:0-1531 GCA_964586095.1 uncultured Gemmatimonas sp.
GACCCGGCACGAGCGCGCGCACCAGCTGGTAGAACGTCTCGGCGGCCCCCCAGTTCTCCTTCTTGGAGTACGCGGGCAGTTCGAGCGGCACCACCGGCACCGGCAGCTGCATGCCGACCGCGAGCGCCCCGGCCTGGTCCTGGATGAGCTCGGCGGTGCACGACTCGCCGACGAGCATCGCCTGCGGGCGGAAGCGCTCGTAGGCGTCGCGGACCGCCGTGATCACCAGGTTCGCGGTGTCGCCGCCCAGGTCACGCGCCTGGAAGGTGGTGTAGGTCACCGGCGGCCGCGTGGGACGACGCTCGATCATCGTGAACAGCAGGTCGGCGTAGGTGTCGCCCTGCGGGGCGTGGAGGACGTAGTGCACGCCTTCCATGGACGTCGCGATCCGCATCGCGCCGATGTGCGGCGGCCCCTCATAGGTCCAGAGCGTGAGCTGCATCGCCTAGACCCTCAGCCGCGCGATGCGCTGCAGGGGCCGCGCGAAGAGCTCGGCGAGGTCGGCGGCCTGGTCGAAGCCGTGGATCGGCGAGAAGACGAGCTCGATGCTCCACTTGGTGCGGAGCCCGTCCGCCTCGAGCGGGTTCGCGAGCCCGAGCCCGCAGATCGTGAGGTCGGGACGCTGCGCGACGCACCGGTCGAGCTGCCGCTCCACATCCTGCCCCTCGGAGAGCTGGGTGGTGGGCAGGAGCGGCAGTTCCGCGGAGACGAGCTGGCGGTCGAGATAGGGCGTGCCCACCTCGAGCAGCTCCACGCCGCATTCGCGCGCGAGGAACCGGGCCAGCGGGATCTCGAGCTGCGAGTCGGGGAAGAAGAACAGCCGCTTCCCGGCGAGCACCTCGCGGTACCGCGCGAGCGCCGTGCGCCCACGCTGCGCCGGGGCCGCGACGGCGCTCGCGAAGCGCTCCGGCGCGACGCCGAACGCCTCCGCCGCCGCCCGGAGCCACGCCGTGGTGCCCTCGATGCCGAACGGGTACGGCGCCTCCACGAGCGACGCCCCGCGCGCCATGAGCGCACGCGCCGTCTCCCCGAGGAACGGCTGCGCGAGCAGGAGCGTCGTGCCCGGCCCGACCGGCGGCAGCTGCGTCGCGCGCCGCGGCGGGAAGAAGTGCACCGGCCCGATCCCGAGTTCCGCGAAGAGCCGCGCGAACTGGTCCTCCACCACGTCGGCGAGCGTCCCGCACACGAGGAGCGCGCGCTCACCGCTCGGCAGCGTCGGCATCGCCGGCACCAGCGCCTTCAGGCAGGCGTCCTCGCCCTGCGTGAAGGTCGTCTCGATGCCGCTCCCCGAGTAGCTCAGGATGCGCACGCGACCGAGGTACTCGCGGGAGAGCCGCGACGAGGCGCGCGCCAGGTCGAGCTTGATGACCTCGCTCGGGCACGAACCGACGAGGAACAGGGTCGTGATGTCGGGGCGACGTGCGAGGAGCTGCCGCACCACGCGGTCCAGCTCGTCGTTGCAGTCGGCCATCCCCGCGAGGTCGCGGTCGCCGAGGATCGCGGTGGCGAAGCGCGGCTCGGCGAAGATCAT
>CAZPJF010000620.1:0-1528 GCA_964586095.1 uncultured Gemmatimonas sp.
GCCAAGCTCTCCGATCGCGCGAACGAGAACGTGGCCGGCGTGCGCGTGGTGCGCGCCATGGGCCTCGAGGCGCGCGAGCACGAGCGCTTCGAGGAGGCGAACCAGCGGGCCGTGGACACCGCGATGTCGCTGGTGACGCTGCGCGGCCTCATGCATCCGGTGCTGCTCGGCGTGGCGTCCATCGGGACGCTCATCGTGGTGAGGATTGGCGGCGGCATGTTGCTCGACGGCGAGCTCACCGCCGGGCAGTTCGCCGCGTTCAACGCCTACCTCGGCTTGTTGGTGTGGCCGACGCTCGCCCTCGGCTACATCCTCGCGGTCGTCCAGCGCGGCCGCGCCTCGTACGCGCGCGTGCGGGAGATCCTCGACGCGGAGCCCGACGTGGTGGAGCGGCCCGACGCGCGGCCGGCCGAAGGCCCCGGCGCGCTCGAGGTGCGCGATCTCCGCTTCGCCTACGGCGAGCGGCAGGTGCTCGACGGAGTGAGCCTGGAGGTGCCGGCGGGCGGGTCGCTCGCCGTGCTCGGTCCGACCGGGAGCGGCAAGTCGACCCTCGCGGCGCTCCTGCCCCGCCTCCTGCCCGCGCCTCCCGGCGCGGTGCGCCTCGACGGCGTCGACGTCACGGAGCTCACGCTGCGGAGCCTGCGCGAGAGCGTCGGCTACGCGCAGCAGGAGCCGTTCCTCTTCTCGACCAGCGTGGAGCGCAACCTCAAGCTCGCGCTCGACGATCCGGAGGCCCCCGACGCGGAGGTGCGCATGCGCCACGCGGCCGCGGAGGCGTGCGTGCTCGAGGAGGTCGAGGGCATGCCGGACGGCTTCGCCACCGTGGTGGGCGAGCGCGGCGTGCAGCTCTCGGGCGGCCAGAAGCAGCGGCTCGCGCTCGCGCGGGCGCTCCTGAGCCGGCCCAAGGTGCTCGTCCTCGACGATCCGCTGAGCGCGGTCGACGCGCACACGGAGTCGGAGATCCTCGCCGCGCTCGATCGCGCCAAGCAGCACCGCACCTTCGTCCTCATCACGAACCGCGCGGCCGCGGCGGCGCGCACCGATCGCATCCTGGTGCTCGACGAGGGCCGCGTGGTGGAGGAGGGGACGCACGAGGATCTGCTGGCGCGGGACGGCCTCTACGCGCGCATCGCGGCCCGGCAGCGCCTCGAGCGCGAGCTGGAGGCGCTGTGACGGCGGCCCCCGTCACGGAGCCGGGAGCGCGCGAGAGCGAGAAGGGGCGCGCGCAGCTGGCGCCGCCCGAGGAGGCCGTGCGCCACGACATGAGCGCCGACATGTCACTCCTCGGGCGCCTGCTCCCCTTCGTGGCCGGGCGCGACGCCGTCCTCTTCGTGCTCTCGCTCGCCGTGCTCATGCCGCTGGCGGCGGCGGGCTCCCTCGTCCAGCCGCTCCTCATCAAGCGGGCGGTGGACGCCGCGCTCGTCACCCACAGCCGCGACGCGCTGGCCGGCACCGTCTGGCTCTTCGCGATCGCCATCGGCGTGGAGTTCGCCGCGCGCTTCGGGCAGGTCTACCTCATGCAGCTCGC
>CAZPJF010000621.1:0-1516 GCA_964586095.1 uncultured Gemmatimonas sp.
GGCCGCGATCCGGCCCTCGATCTTGCCGTGGCCCTGACCACGCCGCGATAGCTTCGCGCGGCATCCCCTCGGCGGACCTCGTCGGCGTCCGCATCGAGATCCCCGCTCCCGACGCGCGCCGGTGATCCGGAGTGAGACCAGTCCGTGAGCAACGAGCAGCTCGGAAGGAACGCGTTGGCCACGTTGTTCGCGCTGAACGGCGCGATGTTCGTCATCGAGATCGTCAGCGGGTGGCGGGCCGAGTCCATGGGGCTCATCGCCGATGGCCTCGACATGGGAGCCGACGCCGCGGTCTATCTCCTCGCCCTGCTGGCCATCGGGGCGGCCGAGTCGCGCAAGCTCGGCGCTGCACGGTTCGCGGGGCGCGTGCAACTCGCGCTCGCGGTGCTCGCCATGCTGGAGCTCGCGCGGCGCGCGATCCTGGGCAGTTCGCCGGAGCCTCCGACGATGGTCGCCGTGTCCCTCGTCGCCCTCGCGGTGAACATCTGGTGCCTCGTCCTGCTCCGCCGCCATCGGCATGGGGAGGTCCATCTGCAGGCCGCCTGGATCTTCTCCGCCACCGACGTGCAGGCGAACCTCGGCGTGCTGCTGGCCGGTGCGCTCGTGGCGCTCCTCGGCTCCGCGATCCTGGACCTCGTCATCGGGTTCGTCGTCTGCTGGCTGGTGCTGCGCGGCGCCCTCCGCATCGGGCGGCGCGTCCGCGCCGCCGAGGCGGCCGCGGGCGCCGCGGCGGCCGCCCGCCACGGATAGCGGCGCGCGCTGGCCACGCGCCCGGCGTCGATGGCGCCGGCTGCGCCGGCGCGTTCTATTGGAGCGTGCGCCGCGGAAGCGAACGCTCCCCGGCTCGGGCCAGCCATGGAGGAAGTGATGCGATCGGTGCTCCTCGCGTGCGCGCTCACCGGCATCGGTGCACTCCCGGAAGCGGTATCGGCACAGGCCGCCGAGCATCCGAACAGCCGCACGCACGTGCTGGCCTCGGCGCAGGTCCGCGACAGCTTCCGCATCTCGGTCGGACTGCCCGCGGCCTACGGACGCGACACGACTCGCCGGTACCCCGTCCTCTACGTCCTCGACGCCGACAAGTCGTTCGGGATCGCGCGCGACGTCGCCGACTGGCTGGCCTGGGCGGACGAGGCCGAGCCCGTCATCGTCGTCGGGATCGGGTACCACGCGCAGTGGTGGCAGAAGCGCGCGCGGGACATGACCTTCTCGCCGGATCGCGGCCGCCTGTGGGGTGCGTTCCCCACCGCTGGCGGCGGCGAGGCCTTCCTCGCGTTCGTCACCACCGAGCTCGTCCCCTTCATCGAGCGCTCCTACCGGGCCGACTCCGCGCGTCGCGCCCTTGCCGGACTCTCGTTCGGGGGCCTCTTCGCCGTCGAGGCGCTCATCCGCCGGCCGGCCTTCTTCTCCGCGCTCCTCGTGGTCGCGCCGGCGATCGCGTGGGACAGCGGCGCGGTGCTGCACCGCGAAGCGGCGCTCACCACACCTGCGGGCCTCCGCGCACGGGTCTACACCG
>CAZPJF010000622.1:0-1514 GCA_964586095.1 uncultured Gemmatimonas sp.
GCCTTCAAGATCCCCAGCGGGTCGATGGAGGGGACGCTCCTGGTCGGCGACTTCCTGCTCGTGAACAAGCTGCTCTATGGGGCCGAGGTCCCGTTCACGAACAAGCACCTCCCGGCGGTGCGCAGCCCGCGCTATGGCGACGTGGTGGTGTTCCAGTGGCCCGAGGACCCGAGCAAGAACTTCGTGAAGCGGCTCGTCGGGCTCCCGGGGGACCTGGTCGAGATGCGGGACGGCGAGTTCTATCGGAACGGGGAGCGGCAGCGCGAGGCGTACGCGGTGCGCAGCGACCCCGGCTTCGACCCCGCGGGCGAGGAGTTCCGCTGGCAGCGGGATTTCGTCGCGCCGGGCGTCGACGTGCGCGAATATCATCCTTCGCGCAGCAATTGGGGTCCGCTCGTGGTGCCCGCGGCGCACTTCTTCACGTTGGGCGACAACCGCGACAACTCGCTCGACAGCCGGTACTGGGGGTTCGTCCCCGACTCGCTGATGCGGGGGAGCCCGATCTTCGTGTACTACAGTTACGCACCGGACAGCAGTGCGTCGATGAGTTGGCTGACGCGGGTGCGGTGGCAGCGGCTCGGCGAGCTGATCCGGTGATGTCACGGCGTGCGCGGGGGTGCTTCCGCCCCGTGGGACCGGACTGCACATTCCGCGAGCGGTCGACCGTTGGACCCTGAAGGGACGCCCTGGAGGGATGCGTGCGAGGACGAGGACCCGGAGCGAATCACAAGCGGTCGCTCAATGACGAAGGGTCGCTGGACCAATACCTCCGCGACATCAGCATCTATCCGCTGATCTCGCGGGAGGAGGAGGTCCGGCTCGCGCAGCGCATCCGCGAGGCCGACCAGGAGGCGCTCGACACTCTCGTGCGGTCGAACCTCCGGTTCGTGGTCTCCGTCGCCAAGAAGTACCAGAACCAGGGCGTGAACCTCTCGGACCTGATCAACGAGGGGAACCTCGGCCTGATCCGCGCCGCCCACAAGTTCGACGAGACCAAGGGGATCAAGTTCATCTCCTACGCGGTCTGGTGGATCCGGCAGGCCATCCTCCAGGCGCTCGCCGAGCAGTCGCGCATCGTGCGCGTGCCGCTCAACCGCGCCGGGACGCTGCACCGCATCGGCAAGCGCGCCAGCGCGCTGCTCCAGGAGCTGGGGCGCGAGGCGACCCACGCCGAGATCGCCGACGGGATGGACATCACGGAGGAAGAAGTCGCGCGGACGATGCTCATCTCGCAGACGCACCTCTCCCTGGATGCGCCGATGTCGCCCGGCGAGGACAACCGCCTGCTCGACTACCTCCCGGACACCGAGAGCCGCACGCCCGACGAGGAGACGTTCGAGAAGGCGCTGACCGAGTCCATCCACGACGCGCTGCGCGGCCTCAAGGAACGCGAGGCCAAGATCCTGCGCCTCTATTTCGGCCTCGACGGCGCCGAGCCGATGACGCTCGAGGAGATCGGCGAGGTGCTGAACATCACCCGGGAGCGGGTGCGGCAGATCAAGGAGAAGGCCCTA
>CAZPJF010000623.1:0-1513 GCA_964586095.1 uncultured Gemmatimonas sp.
TCGATCTCCGGCTCACCGTGCGCGATGTGCCGAGTGCGGAGGCCGATGCACGGCTCACGCGCGCCGCCGATGCGCTCCGCGGCAAGGTGGGCAAGCACGTGTATGGCGAGGACGACGCGGACATGGCGGTGCTCGTGCTCGAGGCGCTGCGTGCGCGTCGCATGCGCATCGCGGTCGCGGAGAGCTGCACCGGCGGCATGCTCGGCATGCGCCTCACCGCGATCGCCGGCTCGAGCGACGTGGTGCACGGCGGCGTCATCGCCTACGACAACGCGGTGAAGGTGCGCGAGCTCGGCGTGCCGGAGGCCCTGCTCGCCGCGCACGGCGCCGTGAGCGAGGAGGTCGCGCGCGCGATGGCGACCGGCGTCCGCACGCGGCTCGGCGTGGACGTGGGCGTGAGCATCACCGGCGTGGCGGGGCCCGGCGGCGGGACGCCGGAGAAGCCGGTGGGGACCTTCTGCGTGGCCGTCGACGTGCGCGGCGCGGTGCGCTCGCTGCGGACGAGCGGCGTGGGGGACCGGCACGAGGTCCGCCAGCGCGCGACGCAGGCGGCGCTGAGCATGCTGCAGCGCGCGCTCCAGGACTGAGCCGCCGGCCACGTCCGTCCGTGCCGGGCCTCCCGCGCCGGGCAGCCCGCGTCGGCCGGCGCGTCGCCGTCCTCGCACCGTCGCCCTGCCGAAACGCCCCCCAGACCCCCCGCGTAGGGCGGGCAGACGTCTCCCGCACTGCAGTTCCGGCACGCCCCAGACGGCACGGCGGTTGCCCCCTTCGCCCATGACCGGCGAACTTTCCCCTCATGAGTGACCCGACCGTGAACCAGGACCCCACCAAGACGTCGTCCTTCGAGAACGCCGCCGTCGACCCCGCCGCGGCGCAGGCCGGGTTCGAGGCGTCCCAGGCCGACGACAACGGCGCGCATGTCGAGCAGGCGACCGAGAACGAGGAGATCGGCCTCGTGACGGCCGCGCTGGAGCGCGAGGTGACGGAGCAGAAGGAGAAGTACCTCCGGCTGTACGCCGAGTTCGAGAACTTCCGGCGCCGGGCGGTGCGCGAGCGGCAGGAGGCCGAGCACAAGGGCATGCAGAACCTCCTCCGCGGCCTGCTCGAGACCATCGACGACGTCGCGCGCTTCGCCCACGTGGACCCCGCCACCACCGACGCCCGGACGGTCGTCGAGGGTGTCGCGATGGTGGAGAAGAAGCTCCTCAAGTCCCTCGCGGGGCACGGCCTGGAGGTCGTGAACCCCGTCGGCCACGCGTTCGATCCCGCGCTGCACGAGGCGATCACGACCACGCCGGCGGCCAGCCCCGAGGAGGACCACCTCGTCGCGACCGTCTACCAGGTCGGCTACGTCTTCAATGGCACGCTCCTCCGTCCCGCCCGCGTCGTCGTGACGCAGTGGAACGGCTGACCGCCCCCGGCTGAACCGCCCCATGGCCCAGAAGGACTTCTACGCGGTCCTCGGCGTGAGCGCGTCGGCCACCGCCGACGAGATCAAGAAGCAGTACCGCCG
>CAZPJF010000624.1:0-1507 GCA_964586095.1 uncultured Gemmatimonas sp.
GAGCTTGGCCTGGATCGCGGTGTGCTCCTCTTCCACGCGCCGGACGTCGGCGCGCGCCGCGGCCTCGGCCTCGCGCGCGGCGCGGGCCGCGGCGCGCGCGGCGTCGAGGGCGGTCTCGGCGGCGGCCGCCTGCTCGCGCGCGATCGCCAGCTGCTCGTCCGCGGTCGCGAGCTCGCGCTCGGCGAGCGCCAGGATCCCCGCGAGCGCCTCGTGCTCGCGCAGCAGGTACTCGGTGCGCTGCGCCACCTCGGCGAGCTCGCGCTCCGCGTTCTCGCGCTCGAGCTCCAGCCGCCGCACGCGGTCGCGCAGCTCCCGCACGCCGCGGTCGGCCTCGTCGGCCACGCCCCGCGCCTGCTGCACCGCGCCGCGCGCCTGCTCCTCGCCCTCGACCTTCTCGCGCAGCGCGAGCGCGGCGGTCTCGAGGGCGAGCGCACACTGCTGCTCGTCCTGCTGCGCCGCCTCGAACTCGCCGCGCACGCGGTCCCCGAACGCGGCGCCCTCGGCGCGCTCCTGCGCCGCGCGCTCGCGCCGCGAGAGCGCGTTGCGGTGCCGCTCCTCCGCCACCGCGAGCTGCTGCTGCAGCTCCAGCACGGCCTGCCGCGCCGTCGCCGCCACCGCGGCCCGCTCATGCCGCAGCGTCTCGGCGGCCGCGCGCGCCGCATGCGCCGCGGCGCGCGCGTGCTCGGCGTCGCGCACCGCCTGCTGCGTGGCGGGGAGCGCCTCGCGCATGGTGCCCAGCCGCTCCTCGAGCCCGGCGAGCTCCTCCTGCCAGGCGGCCATCTCGCGCGCGGCGAGCGTCAGCTCGACCGCGAAGCGGCGCGTGGTGATCTCGGCGTGCCGCTCCGCCCGCCGCCGCTGCCGCAGCAGCGAGCGCACCTGCGTCTGCACCTCGCTCGTGAGGTCGTCGATGCGGAGCAGGTCGGCGCTCGTCGCCTCGAGCTGGCGCTCGGTCGAGCGGCGCCGGTCGCGGTAGAGCCCCACCCCCGCCGCCTCCTCGAAGAGCTCGCGGCGGTCGTCCGGCCGGTCCGAGAGCAGCGCGTCGATCATCTTGCTCTCGATCACCACGCCCGAGTCGGCGCCGAGGCCGGTGCCGCGCACGAGGTCGTGGATGTCGCGGAGGCGGCAGGGCGCGCGGTTCAGGAAGTAGTCGGACTCCCCGCTGCGCGACAGGCGCCGCGTGATCACGACCTCCTTGAACGGCACCGGGAGCGAGCCGTCCTCGTTCTCGAAGTGCAGCGAGACCTCGGCGATGTTCACCGCGCGCCGCGCCGACGACCCCTGGAAGATGACCTCCTCCATCTTCGCGCCGCGCAGCAGCCGCGCCCGCTGCTCGCCGAGCACCCAGCGGACGGCGTCCGAGACGTTGGACTTGCCGCAGCCGTTGGGCCCGACGATCGCCGTCACGCCCTTGTCGAACGTGAGGTAGGTCGGATCGGCGAACGACTTGAAGCCGTGCAACTCGAGCTTGGTCAACCGCACTTAGAACGTTCTCCCGGTTCGGAAGGCC
>CAZPJF010000625.1:0-1505 GCA_964586095.1 uncultured Gemmatimonas sp.
TGGCGGTCCTCGCCGGTGTAGCCGTACGCGAGGTACTCCTCGGGCACCACCGGCATCACCCCCTGCTCGGCGTTCTGCTTCTCCACCAGGTCCTCGCCCGCCTTGCCCGTGACCTCGCGCGAGAAGAAGAGCTGCAGCCCCGAGTCGAGCGAGTTCCACTTCATCGAGTACTCGGGCCCGAGCAGCTCGGCCGAGAGCCGCAGCCCCGCGCCGACGAACGACCAGCTCGTGGTCGCCTCGCCGATCACCCGGTGGCCGTCGCCGGTCTCGAACTCGATCATCACGCTCGCGAAGTCCTCGCTCGGCCGCTTCGCGTAGTCCACCTGCGGGCCCATCATCACCTTGAGCTTCCTCGCGTACGCGGGGCGCGACCACTTGAGCGAGGCGATGTGCCCGGTGATGCGCACCGGCTTCACGGTGCTGAGCGGCTTGCCCGGCTCGGTGAGGAGGTGCCGCACGAGCAGGGCCGAGTGGCACATCATGTCGTTGAGCACGCCGCCGCCTTGCAGGTTCCCCTGCCAGAACCAGGGCATGTGCGGACCCGAGTGCTCCTCGCCGGCGCGCGCGAGGTAGGGACGGCCCGTGGTCGCGGCGCCGCGGGCCCAGAGGAGCTTCTTCCCGGCCTCGACATGCGGCGCGAAGAGCTGGTTCTCGAGGTAGCCCGTGCGGAGCCCCACGCTCTTCACCAGCTTCGCGACCTCCTTCGCCTCGGCCACGTTGCGCGCGAGCGGCTTCTCGCAGGCGATGCCCTTGAGTTCGCCCTTCCCCTTCCTGATGGCGTGGACGATCTCCTCGACGTTCTCGATGCGCGCCTGGTTGGGGCCGCAGAGCCAGATCGCGTGGATCGCTGGGTCGGCGACCATCTCGGTGATCGACCGGTACGGCCTGGCCGCGCCCACGTCGAGCTGGCGCGCGAGGCCGGCCGCGCTGGCCGCGTTCACCTGGTTCGGGGACCAGACGCCGAGCACGTCGGCGTCGCGCACGCCCTGCCAGGCCTGGATGTGGAAGCGGGTGTTGAAGCCGGAACCGATGAAGCCGACGCCAAGCCTAGTCATCGTCAGGGGAGAGGGATGCGGAGGGAGAGAGAGGGAACAGGGATGCGGGGGGAGGCGGGGATGCGGGGCGGGGAAGCGGCATGGGGGAGGGAGCCGGGACGAGCGCGCCGCCGACTGCCTACCGCCCACCGCCTACTTCGTGTTCCTCTCGAGCCACGCCATCACCGCCTTCGGCGTGCCTTCCCACTGCGCCACCGGCCGGTTGCCGATGTAGCCGAGGTCCGCGGCGCCGATGCGGCTCGACCAGAAGCCGCTCGCGGTGAGGTTGCGGAAGTTGTTGAAGAACTGCACGCCGGCCTGCACCTCCGGCGCGGCCTTCTTCGGGTAGGCGATCGCATCGAGCACCTCGCGGCGCTGCGCATCGGTGCAGCTCACGAACCCCGTGCCGAAGCGCCTGCGGCACTCGGCGTTCATCCAGCCGAGCCCGTTCTTCATCCACGTGCGCATGCC
>CAZPJF010000626.1:0-1505 GCA_964586095.1 uncultured Gemmatimonas sp.
ACGCTCTTCCTGAGCGGGATCAGCCACGAGCTGCGGACCCCGCTGACGCAGGTCCTCATGTACGGCGAGACGCTGCACGACGGGGAGAGCGATCCCGCGCGCCAGCGCCGGGCCGCCGAGGTGATCGTCCGCGAGACGCGCCGGCTCATCCACATGATCGAGAACGTGCTGCTCTTCGCGCGCGGCCCGGGCGCGGTGATCCCGCTCAACCTGCGGACGGAGTGGCTGGCGGAGGTCGTCGAGGCGGGACTCCGCGACCACGGCCCCGTGCTCGCGCGGCACGACGTGACGCTTGACGCCGCACTGGACCCCGATCCGGCGGCGCGCGTGGACGCCGGCGCCGTGCGGCAGATCCTCGGCAACCTCCTCGACAACGCGCTGCGCTACGGGCCGAGGGGCCAGCGGATCCGCGTCAGCGTCGCGGCGGTCGACGGGCAGGTCGAGCTCGCGGTGGAGGACCAGGGCCCCGGCATCGCGCTCGCCGACCGCCGCCGCGTGCTGCGGGCGTTCGAGCGCGCGCGCCCCGCGCCGTCGGCGGAGGGCACGGGCATCGGCCTCGCGCTCGTCGACCAGCTCGCCCGCGCGATGGACGGCCGCGTCCGCATCGAGGACGCGCCGGTACGCGGCGCGCGCGTCGTCGTCGGCTTCCCCCGCGCCGCCGCGCACATCTCCGAGGTGGTCGCATGACGCGCGTGCTCGTGGTCGAGGATACCGTGGACATCGCCGAGGGGGTGCGCGACCACCTGCTGCGGTGCGGATTCGACGTGCGCATCGCCGGCACCGCGGCGGACGCCGGCGCCGTCCTCGCGCGCTGGCGCCCGGACGTGCTGGTGCTCGACCTCCTGCTCCCCGACGGCAGCGGATACGACGTGCTGCGCGACCTGCGCGAGACCGGGAGCGAGATGCCGGTGCTGATCCTCTCGGCGACGAGCGACGAGATGAGCAAGGTGCGGGGGTTCCGCGATGGCGCGGACGACTACGTCACCAAGCCGTTCGGCCTGCGCGAGTTCACGGCCCGGGTCGAGCGGCTCGCGCGGCGGGCCGCCCGGCTGCTCCCGCGTCCGCCGGAGCTGGTGTTCGGGGCGATCGTGGTCCACCCGACCCTGCGGCGCGTGCTGCGCGACGGCGCCGAGGTCGCGCTGCGGCCCAAGGAGGTCGACCTCCTGCTCATGCTCATCGAGCGGCCCAACGAGATCGTCACGCGCCAGGCGCTGCTGGCGCAGGTGTGGGCGTACGAGCCCGGCGTGGAATCGCGGACGGTCGACTGGCACGTCGCCGAACTGCGCCGCAAGCTCGGCGACACGGCGACCACGCCGCACCTCATCGAGACGGTGCGGAAGGCCGGGTACCGGTGGATCGCGTCGCCGGTCGCCCTCGCGCCCGCCACGCTGACCTGAGCGCGGCACCGACACCGCGCGGCGTCGTCCGCCTCATGCCGCCCGGAACGCCTGCATCGGGGTCACGCGCAACGCGTGCCACGTCGGCACCGCGACCGCGACGACGAC
>CAZPJF010000627.1:0-1501 GCA_964586095.1 uncultured Gemmatimonas sp.
GGCGGGTTCGGCGGGGGTGGGTTCGGCGGCGGCGGGTTCGGCGGATTCGGTGGTGGCGGCGGATTCTCGGGCGGTGGCTCGAGCGGGAGCTTCTGACGATGGCGACGATGACACTCGAGTCCCTCACGGCGCAGCTCCAGCGCGCACTGGGCGACGCGCTCACGGCGGTGGTGCTCTACGGTTCCGCCGCGCGCGGCGAACGCGTGGAGCGGACCTCGGACTTCAACGTGCTGGTGATCGTCCGGGCGCTCGTCCCGTCGGCGCTCCGGACGCTCTCCGGGACGGCGCAGGCCTGGGTGGCCGCGGGGAACCCGCCGCCGCTGATCCTGACCGAGGCGGAGTGGCGCTCGTCGCGCGACGTGTTCGCGATGGAGGTGGCGGACATCCTCGAGCGGCACCGCGTGCTGGCCGGCACGTTGCCGGCGGAGCCACGCGCGGTGGACCCGCGGCACCTCCGCCACCAGCTGGAGTTCGAGGCGATGGGGAAGCTCATGGCGCTGCGCCAGGGCATCCTTGCCGCCGGCTCGGACGCCGCGCGCGAGCTCCAGCTGCTCGCCGCGTCGAAGAGTGCGGTGCTCGTGCTCTTCCGCACCCTGCTGCGCGTGCACGGCCAGGCCGCGACGGAGGGGTCGGACGAGACCGTGCGGCGCGCGGCGGCGCTCGCCGGCTTCGACCCCGCGCCCTACCTCGAGGTGATCGCGCACGTGCTCGGCACGGCGCCGATCCCCGCCGCACGGGCCGATGCGGTGCTGACCGCGTACCATGCCGGGCTCGAGCGGTTCGTCGCGCATGTGGACGCGCTCGTGCACGGCGGCTGACACGGCGGCTGACACGGCGGCTGACACGGCGCGCGACCGACCCCGTAGTTTTCACCGTACCCTCACCCGGAGTCGCGATGAAGTCGAAGTGGTGGTTGCTGCTGCTCCCGTTCACGCTCAGCGCGTGCGGCTACAACACGATCCAGACCATGGACGAGGGGGCGGCCGCGGCCAAGCAGCAGATCGAGGTGCAGCTGCAACGGCGCGCCGACCTCGTGCCGAACCTCGTGGAGGTCGTGAAGGGCTATGCGAAGCAGGAGGAGACGATCTTCACCGCGGTGGCGGAGGCGCGCGCCGGCCTCCTGGGCGCCGTGCAGGGCGGCAACGTCGGCCAGATGGCGCAGGCCAACGACGCGATGACCGGCGCGCTCGGCCGGCTGCTCGCGATCTCGGAGGCGTACCCGCAGCTGAAGAGCGACCAGAACTTCCTGCGGCTGCAGGACGAGCTCGCGGGGACGGAGAACCGGATCGCGGTCTCCCGCACGGACTACAACAACGCGGTCCGCGAGTACAACGCGTACATCCGGCGCTTCCCGGCCGTCCTCACGGCCAAGGTGACGGGCGCGAAGGCCCGGGAGTACTTCGAGGCCGCGGCGACGGCGCAGCAGGCCCCAGCCGTGAAGTTCTAGCAGAAGGCAGAAGGCAGAAGGCAGAAGGCAGAAGGCAGAAGGCAGAAGGCAGAA